>DFWB01000258.1 GCA_002380675.1 Akkermansiaceae bacterium UBA4145 | reverse complement strand
ATGATCTCGACCGCTAGCCCCTTTTTGGAAGGTCGGCATGCGCCCAAACTCAGAGCAGAATACCACCAGAGTGTGCTCGAGGAGCCCTCGCTCCTTAAGGTCCTTGAGCAGCGCGGCCGTCGGCTGATCCAATACAGAACCATGAACTGAATATTGCTTCTCGAGTGACTTGTGACCGTCCCAGTTGCTCACCCCTTCCCCTCCGGTTTGGTAGGCCCCATTGAAAAGCTGAACAAACCGAACTCCTTTCTCTACCAACCTGCGAGCCAGAATACAGTTTCTACCGTAAGCAGCACGAAGGTCAGCTACCTTGCTCCCGGCATCGTTCGCTCCATAAGACTTAAGAATGTGGGCAGGCTCTCTGCTGAGGTCTGTCACATCCGGAATACTCATCTGCATTCGCGCGGCAAGCTGATAGCTGGCAATACGAGCCGCCAATTCTGAATCTCCCTCATAGGATCGCAGGTGCCGCCTGTTCTGACGCTCAAGAAAGGCGCGGGTCGCCTCATCAGTCCGTTTTGCCACCCCTCCAGGCATGGCAAGGTTCCCAAGGGGCTTCGATGCATTGAATGCCGTACCCTGAAAGGCCGCCGGGAGAAATCCGGGGCCCCAGCAGTTCACGCTCGACTGGGGTGTGCCACGGACATCGGGAATCGCGACGTATGCGGGCAAATCTTCCGTTTCGCTTCCCAGGGCATAAGTGGTCCATGCCCCGGCACTCGGAAACCCATCGAGCGTGAAACCCGTACACATATAATTCTCTCCTGGTCCATGAGTATTGGTTTTTCCAACCATGGAGTGAATAAAGGTCATTTCATCCGCCAGCTCTCCCAGCTTCGGCAGGAGATCGGAAATCATCTTCCCCGATTGACCCCGTGGTCTGAAACGCCACGGGCTCCGGGTAAGGTTTCCTTGCTGCCCTTGGAAGGTGATCAAATTCTCTCCTCCAGGCATCGGTGTCCCGTGTCTCCTGATGAGCTCGGGCTTGTAATCAAACGTATCGACCTGACTGATAGCCCCCGAACAGAAAATCATCAGCACTTGCTTGGCTCGCGGTTGAAAATGCGGATCACGAGCCGCATGGGGACGGCCTGAGTTAATAGCCGGACGGACAGGCACTTTGCCCGGCGCGCTCTCCCTCTGAGCTGCAAGCAGCCCATCCCGGCTTAACAGCGACGCAAGTGCGACACTTCCCAGCCCACTTGCAGTGTGGGAGAGAAAATTACGACGATCTAGGAATTCAGCGGTGTTGATCATTGCGGGAGTTGAAGTGGAAGGCCGAAATTCGTCAGAAGACAAACAGGAACTCATTCGTATTTAACATCGCTCGACAGAAGGAAATCATTCCATGCTCCTCGACGAATTTCACAGCGTCTGAAATTTCTTCCTCTGTCGCAGGTCGCCCGTAAAGAATCCCATACGCCTTGACGACTCCCTCTCTGCCAGGGCCAATGCGCTGAGCCATGCGGCCAGCTTGCTGCATGGTGAATTTGCTATTAAGAAGATTGAGAGCCTGCAACGGCGTTGTGGAACGACTCCTCTTTGGGATGACCTGGTTACCATCGGGACAGTCAAAGGCCCCGAAGACCAGATCCTGCTCCTGACGAATCTTGAACATATAGATCATGCGGCGCCATTCGGATGGCCCAACATCCTCCTTCGGGTGATAGTGCACAACGTTTTCCCGCTCGACCTCCAACAGGTAAAACCCCGGTCCGCCCATCCTCCTATCAATGGTCCCTGCAGCCACCAGAATTCCATCCCGGATAGCTTCAGCTTCAAGCCGCCGGGGTGGGAAGCGCCACAAAAGACGACTCTCCGCATCAACGACTTCTGCCTCTTTGTTCGGGAAACTGGACTGCTGAAAAGCTTCTGAATTCAACAGAATGCGCATCATTCCCTTCACGGACCAGCCTCCCTCGACAAACGTAGTCGCCATCCAATCCAACAGCCCGGGATGCGAGGGCTCGGTCCCATTCGACCCAAAATCACTGGGCGTATCCACCAATCCGGTTCCAAAGACAAACTGCCAGAGACGATTCACTGCCACTCTCGCAGTGAGAGGGTTTTCCGCACTGGCAATCCAGTTCGCCAATGCCTTTCTTCGCTCTCCCTCAGGACTACTGGTTTCCAGATCGAGCGTAGAGATAGCCGGGATCGCATCCGGAGCAACTTCCTCACGGACCGCGAGCGGATCACCCCGGTAAAGGCGATGAGTTGGGCCAGGTTGGGAGAAATTTGCAACCCATGCCTTCCGAGCAGGAGACAGCTCGGCCAACCTGCGTTGAGCCTGCGCGATCTCCAACATCAGAACCTGTCCTCGTGCCGCGGCCTCGAGAGGAAGCATTCGGAGAAGGGCATCCCGGTCAATATCCGCGCCCGGGCTTTGCCTACGGCCCCTGTGACTGGAAACTTCGGACCAATTCTTACCGTCGACGGACAACTCGATAGTGTATTTTACAGGAACCCGATCCTTGAAACGCCCCTTTCTGTCTCGCGCCCACTCGATACGGCTGATCGTCTCGCTCTTACCGAACTCCAACTGGACCCACCCTGTTCCTTTCGTATTCGAGATCCAACTCCGTGAATTCCCGTCATATCCATCATTGATATGCTCGAGCTTGTGGATGTCATAGCCAGGGAGGGTTCCGGAAGCAGAGGGCTTTCCTTCCCGACCCACATTCGCCTCCTCTGGAGAAAATACAGCGAGCTCATCGATGCAGGGCTCTCCGCCGTTAGTCTGTAGAACAGTAAACCGGACGAAGCGCGCCTCCATCGGCTTGAAGCGATCGACGTTGCCCTCCGCCTTGATCGCCGGGCGACTGTTATCATTATGGCGACCCGCCGAGATCGCCCTGCCCCTCGAGATCAAGCCCTCCAGCTCTACCTCCATCCCCTTAACTCGTTTACGTAGATCCGATATTTCCTGCTGCTCGCGGGAATCTTTCCTCTCAGGCAATTCCCGCTCCCCAAACTTCACCCCGGCAAAGACGGCCTGCATGGCATAATAATCCTTCTGCCTGATGGGATCGAACTTATGATTATGACAGCGGGCACACCCAATGGTCATTCCAAGAAAAGCGGTCCCCGTGGTATTGATCATGTCGGCAAGTTCATCCTGCCTCTGCATCAATGTCAGTGCCTTGTCCGGGCTCTTCACTACATCATGCGGGCCAGCAACGAGGAATCCTGTCGCCACCGTTTTTCCCATCATGTCGCCCGCGAGGTGCTCCTTGACGAACTGATCGTAGCCCTTGTCCTCGTTGAACGATTCAATCACGTAGTCACGGAAATGATATGCGGTCAGCCGTTCCCTGTTTGTCTCAAAACCGTTGGTCTCCGCAAAACGAACGATATCAAGCCAGTGCCGGGCCATCCGCTCCCCGTAATGAGGGCTGGCCAGCACTCTATCGATGAGATCCGGCCACGCCCCGGGAGACTCATCTTCAACGAAGGCCTCCACCTCCTCCAACGATGGAGGAAGCCCTAAGACCACAAGGTATAACCTCCGGATCAGAGTACGCCGATCCGCACGAGCCGAAAACTGAAGCCCCTTTTTCCTCAGAGCGTCCCCAAGGTAGGCATCGACGCCATCGCGCCTGTGCTCACCAGTCACTGCTTGAAACGACCAGTGGTCTGTTTTCAGGAAACTCTCCCCTGCGGACTCCGGTAGTTTTGCTCCCGCATCAATCCATGATCCAATTATTTCGATCTCATCCCGGGAAAGAGCATCTTTTTCCCGGGGCGGCATAGCCTCATCCGGATCTTGCCTGCTGATCACCTTGTAGAGGAAACTCTTCTCTCTCTTACCAACCACGAAAAGAGGCTCTCCGGAATCACCGCCCCGCAGGATTGCCCCCGGGCTATCGAGCCGGAGCCCTCCCTTTTCCTTGGACGAACCGTGACAACTGAAGCAATTACTCTCCAGAATTGGCCGAATATCCTCTCCAAAGTCGACCACTCGTTCCCCGGCGCATGGATCTGCAGCCAAAAACAGGAAAACGAGGCTTCCGAGAAGATTTCGTACCCTCCACATGACACCTGCACATAGCCTTTACCGTCCCAAATCACAACCTCCCGAGTTATCACTCTTATGAACTACGATGGAGAACGGCTAAATGATTTAGTGCACTAAAATCAAATTACGCCTAGCCAAGAGGAATTCTCGGTTGAAAATTCAAGCAAGGTCTCATGAGCGTCAGAACAATCTACCACGTCCTCGCAGCCGCGGCAGGGCTCCTCCAGGTGGCCGGTGGTCAGCCACAAGTTGAATTCAACCGGGATATCCGACCCATCCTTGCCGAAAACTGCTTCGCTTGCCACGGCCCTGACCCTGGAACCCGGGAAGCCGACATGCGCCTTGATACCAAGAGCGGGTTTTTTACCGGTGTAAAGGATGCTCCCCCGGTAGTGGTCCGAGGAAATCCCGATGAGAGCGAACTCTACCTTCGTCTTATCACGGACGATGTGGACGAAATCATGCCTCCGCCGGATAGCCACAAGAAGCTCGAACCGGGACAGATTTCGCTGATCAAACAATGGATCACTGAGGGCGCGCCCTGGCAGGCGCATTGGTCTCTCCGTGCTCCGACGAAGCCCGAAGTTCCAGAAACGAAATTGGACACATGGTCCAGGAATCCTATCGACAACTTTATCCTCTCTAAGCTCGAAGAACAAAACCTTACCCCGGCCTCTGATGCCGACCCTTACACCCTCGCGCGCAGACTTTCCCTAGACCTGACTGGCCTGCCCCCCGACCCTACACTCACTGCTGATTTTATTAACACCCCCAGTGAAGACTCCTACGGCAAGCTCATCGACACTCTTCTCGCCTCAACACACTATGGAGAGCATCGCGCTCGCTATTGGCTGGATGCGGCTCGCTACGGAGACACTCACGGCCTCCACTTTGACAACTACCGGGAGATGCATCCTTATCGCGACTGGGTGATACGTGCGTTCAACCAGAATATTCCCTACGACGATTTTACGGTCTGGCAGCTTGCGGGAGACCTTCTCCCTGAGCCCACCCTGGACCAGCTCATCGCTACGGGATTTCAGCGATGCAATATAACCACCAATGAAGGCGGGACGATCGCGGAGGAAAATCTGGCCAACTACGCTGCCGACCGTGTCCAGACCTTCGGATGGGTCTATCTTGGCCTGACTACCAATTGCGCCCAGTGCCACGATCATAAGTTCGATCCCTTTACCACCAAGGACTACTACGCCATGGCAGCCTTTTTCCGTAATACCACGCAAGGTGCAATGGATGGCAATTCCTCAGATGGCCGTGGACCGGTCATCAAGGTTCCCTTCAACCAAGATCGGGAGAAACGAGACCTGCTGGACAAGCAGGTGGCTGAGACTCAGATCCTGATCGAGGCACGGCGAACGGAAGCGAAGCCTGCTTTTGAAAAATGGGCGTTAACAGCGGATTCAGATCAACTCGCCGAAGCTCAGCCTCAGGAAAGCCTCATTCTTCATGTCCCGCTCAATGAGGGCCTTGGAGATAAGGTGAAGTCCTCCGTCAGCGGAGAAGCTCAAACCTTTAAATCGAAGGGTTTCCTTACCTGGGACCCAAAAGGGAAGATTGGTCCGGCACCTCGCATCAAACGTGGACGCACCTTCGACCTCGGTGATCTTGCTGACTTCAAGATAGATCAGTCATTCAGCTATGGCGCATGGGTCCGATCTCCGCAACGCCTGAATGGATCGGTATTTGCTCGAATGGACGGTGCAAAGAAGTTCCGGGGCTGGGACCTCTGGCAGCAAGGCGGCCAATTTGGAACTCATATCGTAGAGGCCTGGCCTGACAATGCCATCAAGGTCGTCACTGAGAAAAACGTGCTCAAGTCGACTCAGTGGAATCACATTTTCGTTACTTATGATGGAAGTGGAAAAGCCGAGGGGATTCGCCTCTATTACAATGGTGCCGAGCAAGCTAAAAAAATTGAGACTAATACTCTCAAATCCAATGCCGATATCTCCGCCGAGACGCCCCTGCAGATTGGTCAGCGGAGTAATGGTGCCTATTTCGAGGATGGCTTTCTTCAGGACATGCGAATCTATTCCAGAGCCCTCTCGGGGGGAGAAATCATGGCTCTGGCTGATTCCGGGCCATTACGTGCCATTCTCGCCACCTCTCATCAGGAGCGTAGTCTCGAGCAGAAAAAGGTCCTCTTCGAAAATTTTCTACACACACGGGACAAGCAGTTTGCAACCCTCAACGACACCCTTGCAAAACTGAAATCCCAACGTGAGGCGCTGAACGGCAAGGCCGCAATCACTCACGTCCAGAAGGAGAAACCCGGCATGGCTATGGCCCACATTCTGATGCGGGGCCAATACGAGAAAAAAGGAGAGCAGGTAACGGCCAACACGCCCTCGGCTCTCCCCCCCCTTCCACAGGACGCACCCCGCAACAGGCTGGGCCTGGCTCGCTGGGTGGTGGACCCCGGGAATCCGCTCACAGCTCGTGTCACCGTCAACCGGCTCTGGCAGGAAATATTCGGGCAGGGCATCGTGGTAACTTCGGAGGATTTCGGAATCATGGGAATGCCTCCGACCCACCCTGAGCTCCTTGATTGGCTCGCTGTGGAGTTCCGGGATTCCGGCTGGGATCTGAAAGAACTCATCAAGCTCTTTGTCACCTCCCGCACCTACAGGCAGGCCGCCGTCACTACCCCAGAAAAGCTCATCAAGGATGAGGACAATCGCTTTTTGAGTCGAGGGCCGCGCTTCAGAATGGACGCTGAAATGGTCCGCGACTACGCCCTCGCCGCCAGCGGCCTGCTCTCCTCATCCACCGGAGGCCCCGGAGTTCGCCCCTACCAGCCAAGCGACATATGGAATGTCGTCGGCCTTCCGGGAGGAAATACCCGCAACTACAAGCAGGACACCGGGGAGAAGCTTTACCGACGGACCCTCTACAGCTTCTGGAAGCGAATGGCCCACCCACCGAACATGGAGGCCTTCAATGCTCCTAGCCGGGAAGTCTGCACTGTCCGCCGCGAACGCACTAACACCCCGCTGCAAGCGCTGGTCACAATGAACGATCCTCAGTTCGTGGAAGCTGCCCGCACCCTCGCTCAGGGCGCACTACAGAGAGCAGAAGGAGCAGACTCTGTCGCGCTCGAGTATGTCGCCGCCCGCGCACTATGCAGACCCCTGAAACCTCAGGAAATCGCCATTCTCAAAGCAAGCCTGGCAGATCACCTTACCTACTACAAAGCCAACCTAGCCGACGCCAATGCCCTTTTGAAGGTCGGAGAAAGCAAAGCAGATCCAACCCTCGACCCACGACAGCTTGCCGCGTGGACGATGCTCTGTAATCAGGTCCTCAATCTTGACGAAGTGCTGACCAAATAAGGAGGATCCTTGTTAACTAACGCGAATCCAGACCGCCTCAAAACCAAACAGGAATTTACCATGAATCTTTTTCAGGAATATCTTCAGGCTCAATCTCGTCGTTACTTTCTCTCCCAGGGGAAAAACGTTCTTGGTGGTGCTGCACTCGCAGGCCTTCTTGGACGCTCCATGGGCGCGGAAACAGACGGCCCTGGAGCGGTAAAGACACACTTTGCTCCAAAGGCAAAAAGGGTGATCTACCTTCACATGGTGGGCGGGCCTGCCCAGATGGACCTGTTCGACTACAAGCCGGCACTCGGTAAATGGTATGACAAGGATCTTCCCGATAGCGTCCGGATGGGCCAGCGACTGACCACCATGACAAGTGGACAGAAGCGGTTTCCTATTGCTCCCTCCAAATACCAATTCGCCCAGAAGGGCCAATGCGGAATGTGGATGAATGACGAGCTCCTGCCTAATCTTCACCAGTGCGCCGATGACATCTGCTGGATGCGCAGCCTTCACACCGAGGCGATAAACCATGAGCCTGCCATTGCTGCAATGCAGACAGGGAACCAGATCACTGGCCGGCCTTGCCTGGGCGCGTGGGCATCATACGGCCTTGGCTCAACAAATGAGAACCTCCCTGCCTTCGTCGTGATGGTCGCTACCCCGAGCAATCGCGAACAGGAGCAGGCAATCTCGTCCCGCCTCTGGTCAAGCGGCTACCTTTCCGGAGAACACGCCGGGGTCTCCTTCCGGAGCAAGGGCGACCCAATCCTGTATATCAACAATCCTGCAGGAGTCCCGGATGCCATTCGCCAACGCACTATCAAGGGCATCAACGAGATGAATGAACTGACCTATAAGGAGCTTGGAGATCCTGAAACCTTCACCCGCATCAAGCAGTACGAGATGGCTGCGCGCATGCAGGCCAGCATGCCTGAGCTCACTGATCTGAGCAAGGAGCCTGAGCACACTTTTGAGCTTTATGGCGAAGAGGCTCGGAAGCCAGGGAGCTTCGCGAACGTAGCCTTGATGGCCAGAAGACTGGCCGAGAGAGATGTTCGCTTTATTCAGGTCTACCACAACAACTGGGATCACCACGGCAATGTAAACGGGCGTATGCCCTCGCAATGCCGGGATGTTGATCGCCCATGCTACGCCCTCATTAACGACCTGAAAGAGAGGGGGATGTTCGACGACACGTTGATCATCTGGGGCGGAGAATTTGGCCGGACCATTTACAGTCAGGGCGGGCTCAGCAAGACGAACTACGGGCGCGATCACCATCCACGATGCTTCACCATGTGGATGGCTGGAGGGGGCACCAAAGGAGGATCCATCTATGGTGAAACCGATGACTTCAGCTACAACATCACGAAAGATCCACTCCACATCCGCGACTTCCACGCCACTATTCTTCATCTGCTCGGCTACGACCACGAAAGGTTCACAGTGAAATACCAGGGCCTCAACCAACGCCTCACAGGCGTCGAGCAGGCAAAAGTCGTCAAAGAACTGCTGGCCTAACGAACCTCCTCAGCGACTTTTACCTGGGCTGCGTGGCGCGACCTTTCTGGCAGGCTCCAGCTCCGCAGGCTCAAGTTCAGCCAGCTCCAATGGCTCCGAGGGCTCTAGCTTGGCAGGCACAATCGGCGCCGAGGACTCCAGCTCCGCGAGATAAAGACGCGCTTTAGCTTCCTCACGGGCTACGACCGGGTCCCTGCCCTGCTCAACCGCATACCGTTGTAACTCCGCTACTTTCCTATCCGCACTGGCCTCCGCCACCAATGAACGGTGGGCCTCGTCTCCCGTCCATAGAAATCTGTCCTTCCACTCCTCTCCCAGGGCATCATGACGTAACCGTGCACTCCCCGAGAGGTGCCTGATTTCCAGACCGACATCGGTAACCCGGCGGATTACAACTTCGCGATAGACTTTACCGCTCAGAAGACGAAGTTCCGGGTGCTTTTCGCCCTCTGCAGTCAGACGAACCCACGGTAGATATTGCTCCCGGTACGCGGTAACCCCCTGCGAGAGGATCCGGATTTCGCGCTCGAGGAGGGCGAGATGCTCCCGGCTCAGCTTTCGTGCAAGAGTATCAGCCTCGAGCTGCTTGAGACCTGCCCGTAACTCTTCGAAACGGACCTCCGCCCCATCGACCGGAGCAAGTGACTCAAAGTGCACAGCAAGAGCCTCAACCAGAGCTGCCTGATATTCCAGCTCCGGCTGTGCCTCCCCGGGATCAGCATGCGAATCACCGAAGGCAAGGACAAGAAGCTGCAGCAGGAGCACAGTTCGACTGACCTTTACCATCTTCATGAGCTTCATAATAAATGGAGACCCCTCCGGGGGCAAGGAGACCTGTATGCCAATCCGCAGAGAGCATCACCCAAGCAGGTAGACTCCTCTTCAGAAAGGCTACCATTCCTCCTTCCGGCGCTCCGAGCCTGAAAAACCTCTACTTCAGTTCCTCAAGGATCTTCTCAATCCGTTTTTCACTCACTCGCATCTCCCTCGGCTGACTTGGTGCAAACTGCGCAAGGCGAAGCTCCTCCAACATCCATCCGACCTCCCACAGCCGAACCGCCTCGGGACATTCCGTCCAACGCGCAATCCATCGCTGCCAGAGAGGGAGAACCCGATTTCGCTTCTCCTCATCCCGAACTAGGGGCTGGCTTTTCAGACGGGATAAACGCTCCTCGATTCCATAAAAATAGCGGTAGTAACGAGATAATCGGGTAAACCCAGCCTTCCAAACAAACCCTTCTCTCCACAGCCACGAGATCTCTTCATCAAGGTCCTGAACCACCTCTCCTAGATGTCGATCCTGCCGATGGGCCTCCATCCACTCCGAAACCCTGTGGTAGCTTTCAACAGCCTGCTCCAGACCATTGCAAAGCAGTTGAGCTGAATCAAAAAAACGCTCTTTCGCCGCGAGAGATGCTTCCGAAAAATCTTCACCCGAGCGGGGCATCTTTCCAAGCGCTCCGTCCGCAGCACACCGGATCAGCGCCTCCACCAGTCCCTCTTCCGGAAACAACGAAGCGGCATGAAGGCGGAAAGCAGGACCAAGCGGAAGCTTGCGTCTGACAAAGTCGACATGATCGCATTGCTCCAAAAGAAATAGTCGTACGCACCCAGCTCGATGACTTTCCTCTGCCTCCTCTCTCTCTATGAATGCCCGCATACCGACAGAGGCCCCCTCGTCAACCAGCGCCGGATACACAGGGTCTGGACTCCCTGCGTCTTTAGAAAAGTGAGAAACATCCTCGAACGGCACCTCTCCAAAGCTCCAGACTTCTCCTCCAGTCATCTCCCATTGCAGGTTGGCCGCTTCTTCTTTTCTGCCCCGCAGTACGGCAGCCAAGCTATCCCTGATAGGGCCCACATCCTCGCCGAGGCCTAATTCTTCTCCCTCGTCACCATACACCCTGATTTTTGGTCGTAATTGCGCCGGCAACCGCTCCGATTTGAAATCATCCTCCTTAATTTCATGGCCAGAGCGCTCGGAAAGAAACTCTGCCAGTGCGGCACACAGATGACATTGGGGCTCCCAACCCTGCCACAGCGCAAGAAACTCTGCCAGCGCATCGGCTATGGGAAAGCATGCCTGTCTCTGCCACTTCGACAGCGACCGCATCAGCAAGTCCACCCGCTCCTCAAATATTCCTGGCACACCCCAGCTGACAAGGTAGCCGGGGAAGGTCGACAACTCATCAATTCCAATCTCAAAAGTGACCCCGTCATCAGGAGCTTCCAGCGCGCTACGGTAAATCACCCGGTAGGAGTTCCCTTCACACTCTACCGCGTCAGGAAAAAGGCGTAACTCTTCTGCAATCTCCTCCCATACCACGTCGGAGAGTCTAATCATCAATCGCTCCTCGTTTCGATCGACGAGGCGCCACTGATGAAATCCTTTGGCGGTTGAAACTTCGACTGGAATGCGCTCAAAGAAAAAATCGAAAGCCCCTTCATCTGACCACAGCCCTCCAACCCGCCGCAACTTATGTTCTGCTCGTTCCACCTCTGCCCGGACCAACGCGAGCTGGTCTTTATATCGGCATTGAGCATGGATCCCGTCCCCAAGAATGGCATCGCGCACAAAGACCTCATGTGCCGATTTCGGGTCAACCCGTCCAAAGTGGACTCTCCGCTCGGGGATAAGAGTGAGACCACCACATTGAACAGTTTCGAGCCCATAGACAGCCCCCTGCTGCTCGTCCCACGCGGGAGAGTGATAACGGCTCCTGCATAATTGAGGCGCAACCTCCTCTACCCATTCGGGAAGGATTGCAGCCACCTTACGAGCCCAGAGCCTTGAGGTTTCTACAAGATCAAAGCCCAACACCCATTCCGGCCGTTTCTTGCCGAAAAGACCAGAGCCCGGAAAGACCGCAAAATCACGGTTACTCGTCCCATGGTATGCACGCTTTTCCTTATCCCAGAAGCCGATCTGACGAGGCATACCTGCAAGAATGGACTTATGAATCTCCGCGAAATCCCCCCACTCCCGCCGTTCTTCCGGAAGAGGCTTCGGGCCTTTTCCATACTGCTCTCTAACCAGACGCCCGAGCTCTCTGGCGACCTGATCCCATTCCATGATCCGGCGCATGCTGAAGAATTTTCTCTCGCAAAAACGACGCAACTGATTGCGGTGCCAGCGCCTGTGGTCCTTTCGAAACTCACGCAGCGCATGCCAGATATTGAGCAAGCTTACAAAATCTGATTCAGGGTCCTCGAAGGCTGCATGCATTTCATCTGCCTTACTCTCCTTCTCCGGAGGTCGCTCGCGGACATCCATGACACTGAGCCCTGCAACAATAATAAGCACCTCTCCCAGAACCTTTCGCTCACGCGCTTCCAGCAACATCCGTCCCAGCCGGGGATCCAAGGGCAGGCGCGCAAGCTCTCTTCCGACCCCGGTAAGCTCCCCATGCCGGGATTCCAACGCGCCCACCTCCTCAAGAGTCCGGAAACCCTCACTAACAGCACGCGGAGAAGGGGGATCCAGAAAGGGAAATTCCCTGACATCCCCCAGCCTCAACGCCTTCATCCGCAACACCACCCCGGCAAGAGAGGACCGCCGGATTTCGGGATCGGTAAACTCGGGAGCCTGCTCAAGGTCAAATTCGTCATACAACCGCAGACATACTCCCTCCCTGACCCTTCCGCACCTTCCCCTCCTCTGACGTGCACTCGCCTGCGAGATCTGCTCAACCTGTAATCGCTGCACCTGGCGGCCGGGGTTGAAACGACTGATTCGTGCGAGGCCGCTATCGATGACATAAACGATCCCAGGGATCGTCAGGGAGGTTTCCGCTACATTAGTTGCAAGAACGATCCGCCTTCTCTCACTGGACTGAAAGACCTGCTGTTGTTGAGCGAGACTTAACCGCGCATATACAGGCAGTATCTCTGTATCTGGCAGGAACCGCCCTTCCAGCAACTTGGCACATTCACGAATTTCACGCTCTCCGGGAAGAAAGACCAGAACGTCTCCTCGGTCATCGACTTGGGAAATCCAATCCACTGCACGAGCAACATGATGACGAAGTTCCTCCTCTTGCTCACCCGGGAGAAAATGGTCTTCCACGGGATAAGTTCGCCCCTCAACCTCTACCACTGGTGCGTTTCGGTAAAACTCCGAGAATCGTCCTGCATCCAGAGTCGCCGAGCTGATTACCAGCCGAAGGTCCTTCCTTCTCTCCAGCACTCCATGGAAGTATCCCAGAAGGAAGTCGATATTGAGGGAACGCTCATGAGCCTCATCAATAATCAGGGTGTCATATTGTCGAAGTAGGCGATCCCTCTGCGTTTCGGCGAGAAGGATTCCATCCGTCATGAACTTGATCTCTGTCTGCTCACTGACTTTCTCCGCAAAACGAACCTGGTATCCAACAAGCCCCCCCTCTCTCTCTCTCATCTCCTCCGCAACCCTCCGGGCAACACTGGTGGCTGCAAGTCGACGGGGCTGGGTACAGCCAATCCGACCCGCTCGTTTTTCAGGATAACCCTTCGCAGACTCCCGAATCAGCTCGAGAGCCATTTTAGGAAGCTGGGTTGTCTTGCCGCTTCCAGTCTCTCCGACAACAACCACAACCCGGCTCGAGCGCATCGCCTCAAGAATCTTCTCCCTCTTTCGGGAAACTGGAAGGTCTGGATAATCCCAATCCGGCACGCTTCTGGGTCGCTTGCCTGCTCCACCACGTCAAGCCCGGGAATGCCAGAAATTTTTTCCCGGGCCTCTGATGGGCCTCGTTCCCTCCACCAGCCAAGGGGCGATGATCACGAAAAGTCATCGAGAACGTCCTTCTCGACGTAACTGTTCAAGACGGATTTGATCAGAGCCTGACCACTTTCCTGTTCATCATGAAAGACATGGTCCACCCCCTCCTCACGCAAGCGATCTGCCTCCTCCGTGAACTTCGCACGCGCATAAACGAGAATCTCGGGATTCCGCTGTCGCGCGAGTCGCATTCCCGCGATCGCGGCATCTACATCGGGAAAGGTAAACGCAATACCTCGAGCCCTTTCAACGCCAGCCATCTCAAGGGATTCCGGGTGCCGCGCATCCGCAAAGAGGCCCAGCACACCCTTTCCCACCATCTCATGAACGGTGTCGGCATTAAGTTCGAGGATGATTACCCCTATATTACATTTCGCCAGTGCCTGCTGAAGAACCCTGCCCACCGGTCCGTAACCACACACAATCACATGCCCATTCAGGGCTTCCCGCTCCCCCTCCGGTGTAAGCTCCAAGGGTAGATCGACCTTCCCTTCGAGCCACCCACGCCCCTCAAGGACCGGAGCCATTCTCTCGACAAAACGCATGATCCCGGGAACCAGACCCATTCCGATTGCGGTGGAAACCAGAAGAACCTGCTCCACTTCAGGCCAGGCATTGAACACTCCGAAATCCGCGACCCTCTCAAAAAGAACCAGGGAAAACTCTCCTGTGCTGGCTAGCGCGCCAGCGGCGAGAAGACATGGTCGCAATCCCACCCCCAGCCTTTTAGCAGCGAGAAATCCCGCTCCAAATTTAATGATCAGGATCACCAGGGTCGCGCTGGAGATCAGTGCCCAACTGGAAGCTACCTCTCCGAGGTCGATCAGGAGGCCAATGGACACGAAGAAGATGGTCAGGAACAGGTCTCTGAATGGCAGGATATCCGCGAGTACCCGGTGACTGTAAATCGACTCGCTCACCACCAATCCCGCAGCAAAAGCACCCAGTGCAGCACTCAGGTTGAGTTGAACCGCTCCGAATGCAACGGCTGCGCAGAGCCCTACCACAGTGACCGTAAAAAGCTCCCGGCTCCGCGTCCGCGCCACAGCATGCAGAATCTGTGGAATTCCATGCCGACTCAGAAACCAGCAGGCACACAGGAACAGAACGCCCTTCAAGACTGCCACCACTATTCCAACAGCCATCTCACCGTCGCCCTGCCCGAGCAGGGGGGGCAAAATAATCATGAAGAAGATCACGAGAATATCCTGAAAAATCGCCACTCCGAGGGCCACCCGGGCAGCAGGGCTGTCCGCCATGCCTAGATCGTGAAAGGCCTTAATGCTGACAGCAGTACTAGAGAGCGCGATCGCTACCGCCAGGGCGATCGCCACCGGAAACGGAAATCCGAAGAGCACGCATGCCCCTCCTGCTACTATCCCAACGAGGCCTACCTGAAGGCCCCCACCCAAAAGCGCAACGCGACGCAGGTGCTTGATTTCCTTGAACGAAAACTCGAGACCCAGAGTAAACAGGAGCAAAATCACGCCCAAGTCAGCTAATCGATCAAGGTCACCGGAGTCCGCTCCAACCCAGTCAAGCAGCCCGCTATTGGCAAGAAGCACGCCGCATAGGAAGTAGCCGACAAGAAGAGACTGACGAAAACGCTGAAGCACAAGCGATACGAGGACCACCCCCACCAGAACGAGCGTCAGCAATCCAAACAGAGGCGATACTTCGCCAGCACTTGCTAGCGGTATGGCTCGACAATTGAGCACACCCAACTGTGAACTGCCTGCGGGATCTCCTCAATCCCAAAGCGTGGAGGAAATCCCACATGCCCCCCGGGTAGTGGCTGCCCACCGGTGGGTCTGAAGGATTTGCCTGCGCGAGTTCTTACTTCTCTCCCAATGCCCCCACGATGACGCTCACGTTGTGACGGAACATCTCTTCAATAGAGCTCCCCCCATCTGCAATGAGAGGCTCTCCCACCACGACACCCGCTCCTTCAGCTACGGTCCTGAGAATTTTGGGATTTGAGCGCTGCTCTGGAAAAAGAGCACGGACATTTTCTTTCCGGATTGCAGATACTACCTCCGCCAGAAACTTGGGAGAGTCGACTCGTTCCCTGTTAAGGCCTTGGACTGCCAGCATCTTCCACCCGTGCTCGTTGCAGAAATAGCCAAACGCGGCATGAGCGGTAGCCAGTGTACGGGACTTCACAGGCACCTTTGCCAATTCCGTAGTGGCCCAACGCTGCAAGCTAGCCAACTCTCTTCTGACCTCAGCGGCCCTCTTCTGGTAGAATGCCGCATTTTGTCCGTCAACTGCAGATAGCTCCTTGCGCACCCGGGTGACAGCCCGTCGCCAGCAATCGATCGAATGCCACCAGTGAGGATCAATTTCTTCATGAACGTGAGCGTGGCCATCATGATCACAAAGAACCTCTGCCTTAAGAGTGGGCAGGGTCTTGCCAACCTCTACGACCTTTGCAGCGCCAGCTGCATCCCGCAATTTCGGCAAATAAGGCTCCAACCCCTTCCCGCAGGCAAAATACACTTTGGCTCCCTGCGCCCGTCGAAGCTCCTTCGCACCTGGCTGAAATTGATGAGGATCACCCCCCTCTCCCATCAAATCCACTACCTCGACCCTGTCGCCACCAACCTTTTCGACGAGGTCCCCAAGAAGGGGATGGAGGACCGCTACCTTGATTTGAGCCCCCCCAAGAGAACTCATGACCAGAAGCAGGAGGATTTGCAGGCGGAAGGTCAACATATCTACGAAATGACCCAGCCCTGCACAAAGCGCAAGTAATTTGCATTAATTTCGGAGTCGCAACTTTGGAAATACTAGCCTTTCCTTTGTTAATAATCGCCTTTCCACCGCTGGGCGTTCACCTGACCTTCTGCATTTCACACCTCGTTACCGTGATTCATTCCACCGCAGTCGTCTCCCCCAAGGCCGAAATCGGGAATGACGTAGAAATCGGACCGTATTGCGTCATTGGTGACGAGGTCCAGATTGGCGCTCGGAGCCGCCTTCATTCTCACCTCGTCCTCGAGGGCCCTGTCACCATCGGCGAAGACAACGAATTCTATCCCTTCTCTTCCATTGGGGCGCGGAGCCAGGACCTGAAATACAGCGGGGAGCCCACTTACGCGCAGATCGGCGACCGTAATACCTTTCGAGAGTTCGTCACGGTCCACCGCGGCACCTCCCCGGAGTCACCCACCCGTGTCGGATCGGATAATAACTTTTTAGCCTACACTCATGTCGCACACGATGCGATTGTGGGAGATCATTGCATTCTCTCCAATGCCGCCACTCTGGCAGGCCACGTGACTGTTGAGGACCACGTCATTCTCTCCGGGATGGCCGGTGTCCATCAGTTCTGCCGGGTCGGCGCCCACTCCATGATCGGAGGTTGCACCAAAATCGTCCAGGATGTTCCCCCTTTCACCATCGCAGATGGAAACCCCGCCCAGATTCGTGGCCTCAACCTGATCGGTCTGCAGCGCCGCGGCTTTGCCCCGGAAGATATCCGGGCACTCAAAACCGCCTATAAGACGCTCTTTCTTAAGAAAGGACTCAATCTCACCGCCCAGATCGAAACCCTTGATAAACTGGACTCTGCCAGCAACGAGATGGTCCGGCAGCTCTTAGACTTTCTCCGCTCTTCCGAGAGAGGAATCGTCCGGTAGGCATTCGGAAACCCGTGGCATGTGCCTCGCTCAATCACTTCTTTTCGTAAAGTTCTTTTCATTCTATTGATATTTTGGGATAGTTAAGCATAGAGCAACGTTCACCCATGTTGTCCGCCCTGACTTCCCCTACCCGTTCGTACGCATTGCCGAGGCCCCTGTTAGGGGCTCTTTTAGGAGCCCTCCTCTTGAGCTCGGTCACTGCTGTATCTCTCCCTGTCTCCCCGGATGGTTCTTCCTGCGAGGATAAATCGTTCGCTGTTTCTGACACGGTTCCTGAACCAGGCTACTCTCTGCTAGGAGCCTGCATTGGCTGCGCGCTCCTTCTCCACCGCCGGCGTTCCGTAGATCTGGCAACTTCCCCCCGGGCGAGCCACGAACCACCGCGTGCACTCAGGAAGTTCTCGCCGGGCACCAGTCGGGCTCCTCTCCGACGAAGAACAGCGGCTTCCGGCCGACTCATCGACACCTCGGTCACCGGACGGGCGTCCCTGCGACCCCTCCGTGCACGTTAAGGGTAACGCCATTCAGACAGCCTGCCGCTGGGGGTGCTAAAAAGCTGCTGCAGCAGCAAGCAGGTCTACCACGCAAAAACGAGTGGAGGAGTAACAATACGCACTTTGCCGCCCTCGTTATTCTCGCTCTCCTCGATGGCAGCTACCACCTCATTCTCAAACTCGACCACGATCTTGCCGATTTCCTCCTTGGTCGTATGGGAATACTGCCGGAAGACTCGTCCGGTTACCGGGTCACGCACGGCCTGATAGTGATCCTGCTCTTCGTATTCGATGAACTCCCAGACCCCGGTGCGTCCCTTTACGGTTTGCCGCACCTTCGTCTTGGTCGGTTTACCCAGCGAAGCACTCACCTCTTCAATCGACATCCCGATAGCGACTTCATGCTTCGCTACCAGCTCTCGGATGATCTTCTGGCGCTCATAAACCTTTTTCAGGTTTTCCACGAAATCCTTGTCCTTGGATCCCAAAAACCTGGGAGACACCCAACCCAGCACCTGCCCGTGCGTCGCCGTTCCCCGAACCTTGTAAGCCTTCTCCGTCATCCCGATGAAGCTCACCTTGCTATCAGCCTTGAGGACGCCGAGCTTTCTCCCGCCCTTCTTGGTCGCAAACACCGCTGCTGGCTTCACTACTAGAAATTCAATCTCCTTCTCCGTAAACTCCTCCGAGTAAACAACATCGGGATCACTGTTGAGTAGCGAGGCCTTCGCTCGCGAATCAGCCGCATCGAGACCGCTGGTCGAGAGCAGAAAACCCAGTAAGGGGAGAGGAAAAAACGGTTTCATGCTCATATCAGGCTAAACTCATGACTTCCAAAGGAAAGTCCTTTTCGATGTGACGCGGGGTCCACGCTGAAAATTCAACTTTGTGTGGGTGTTCGTGGAGTCCGGAACCGCGCGGGCACCGGAGCGACGCCGACCCTGGGACCCTTCTCCTCATTGGCTTCCCTCCATGTCCTTAATCCACTCGCTAGATGGCCCGGGCTCTGAAGGTGTCGCAGCGTGTGACGGCCACAAAAAAATCCCGCCTCTATAGACAAGGCGGGATGTAAACAAAGTCCGAAGCGGAGGATTTGAGCTCCTTGTTGCCTAGCTGCGGCGCCGGCGGAGAAGAGCAAGGCCAGCAACCGCTACCAAACTGAGGCTGGAAGGCTCGGGCACGATGTTAAAGGAAGTCCAGAATGCTCCGGTTCCTTCAACGATACCATCCACGTCCACCCCATTCACGGTCAGGGTCACCGCCTCTCCCGTAGGGCCTCCTCCGGCAACGAACCCGGAGCCAAAGGTGGTGTTGTAGTTTCCAGTAGCAATGTAGTAGGTTCCTTCCTCGCTGGCGTCGAAGACAATTTGGCTCAACAAGCCAATAGTATCGTCATTATTACCGAGTAGGTTGCCGGCGGCGTCAAATATTCCGAGTTCCGTGTCCCCGGCTGAATTGAACGTATTAATATCGATCAGATCGCCTGCCACACCCACAACACCCCAAGAGAGAGCATTCTCAGGGCTATCGCCAACTACAGGCTCCGGTTCCACAAAATCAATTGCGCCGAGCGAAAAATCAAACGTTGCCGCGCCCCCTCCGAAGCCTTCAACGCTCAGGTAATACGTTCCTGCATCCAAAGCCGCGCTAACAGATTCTCCATTGAACCCATCAAGAAAGGCAGGAAGCACTATATTACCTGATGCAGTGAGCTCCTGCCCGTCTTCGATCGCGCCCGTTTCCAAACTGTCGAGGAAAAACGCATCGGGATCGGCGATCACGAAGTTCCTCGTGAGAGTCACGGTCTGAGTGGTGGTGATCTCAAACTGGAAGACCTGCTCCGGACCGTCATATGCCCCGACAGCAGGCGGATAAAACGAAACGTTATTCCCGCTACCATCATCTTCAACGGCAGCTCTGACATTCCCGGCGACTGGAACCACAAGGTTATCGATCACACCAAGATCCGTATTGACGACGATCGCTCCCTGGAGGGGAGCCCAGCCTAACACAAGGACCGCCAGGGAAGAAAATAGCTTGTTCACGCTAAATCCCTAACAAGTTCCATTCCTACCCCAAGATTTTTCGTTAGATAATCACCGATTTTTAGCCATTATTCGTGCCTGTGGAATATTTGTAAATTTTCCTGAACTTTACAGGGGCTCCTAAGTAGAGCACCCCATGACAAGCCCCTTACGAGGCCTGCGGGAGTTTTAGTCGGCAATTTCCTCCTTGGCCGTATAGTCCTCCCGGCAGCATGCAGGGCGAACTCTCCAAGAAACTATTCAAAGCCGCTAAGGCAGTAATCCCCGGCGGGGTGAACTCCCCAGTCAGGGCCTTCCGCAACGTCGACGGAGATCCCTTCTTCGTTCGAAGAGCCAAGGGATGCCGGATTGAGGATGTCGATGGCCGTAGCCTGATTGACTACATCGGAACCTGGGGGCCCGCCATCCTGGGTCATGCCCCGACCGTTCTGACTAACACCGTGCACGAGGTCGCCAAGAATGGCCTCTCCTTTGGAATCCCCAACCCCTTCGAGGTGGAAATGGCCAAGGTCGTCTGCGAGTGGGTCCCCTCGGTCGAGAAAGTTCGCATGGTCAACTCAGGAACGGAGGCCACTATGTCCGCGATCCGGCTGGCCCGCGGATTCACGGGCCGGGACAAGATCATCAAGTTTGAAGGGCACTACCATGGACACGTCGATTCGCTGCTCGTGGCGGCAGGATCAGGCGCCCTCACTCATGGCGAACCGGATTCCGCGGGGATTCCCCGATCTCTCGCCGCGGAAACAATCACCCTTCCGTTCAATCTTCCTGAACGCGTTGAGGAGGTCTTCGCCAGGTGCGGTGAGGAGATCGCCGCGGTCATCCTGGAGCCCTATCCGGCCAATGCCGGTTTTGTCTTTCCCCACCCGGGCTACCTTGCGCTTCTGCGCGAACTTACCAGCAAACACGGAGCTCTCCTGATCTTTGATGAGGTCATGACGGGATTCCGTCTTGCGAGGGGAGGCGTGCAGGAACTTTCAGAAATCACTCCAGACCTTTGCGCTCTCGGAAAAGTGATTGGAGGCGGCCTGCCCGTGGGAGCTTTCGGAGGTCGGGGGGACATTATGGATCACCTTGCCCCGGATGGCCCGGTCTACCAAGCTGGAACCCTCTCGGGCAACCCAGTGGCCATGGCGGCCGGACTGGCACAACTGAAAGAGCTGGAAAAACAAAATGGCTATCAAAGGCTGGAAAACATCGGGCAACGCTTCGAAAATGGTGTGCGGAGTATCATTCGAGAGAAGGGGCTACCTTACCGCTTCAACCGGGCGGGATCTATGTGGTGCCTCTACTTTGGTGACGCCGAGATCGTGAATGTCGATTCCGTGCAGCAGGGGGACTTTGAAGCCTTCCGCAAATTCTTCTGGGACTGCCTTGAGCGCGGAGTCTATCTCGCTCCCAGTCCTTACGAGACCGGATTTCTGTCCCTCGCTCACACCGAGAGCGATATTGATGAGACCCTCGAGGTCTTTGCGGAGTGCCTGGCTTGAAAAGCCGCCGGTCTTCTCCTCTGGCCCCTAGGCGAGCGCAGAAAGCTTCTCCTTCAGCACATCAACGGTCACTCCTTTAGTGCCGATCATCGTCTCAACGACTTCCCCCCCTTTGAAGAAGGCAATGGTAGGGAGAGACTGAATGTTAAAAGTGCGAGCCAGTTCCTGCTGACTGTCGACATCAACCTTTCCCACCTTGGCGCTGCCCTCGGTATCCGAGGCCACCGCATCAACGAGAGGACCGATCATCTTACAGGGACCACACCACTCCGCCCAGAAATCCACAAGAACGGGCAGTTCAGACTGCAGGACTTCCGCGTCAAAATTCTCACTGGTAAATTGAAGAGCCATATTCAGACCAACTATGTTTCGTTGCAGGCCGCACCTCCATGCGAGGTGCTTCCTGATCAAGATCTCTGCCTGCCGGGTTCAGGCA
>DFWB01000047.1:855-2770 GCA_002380675.1 Akkermansiaceae bacterium UBA4145 | reverse complement strand
ATAGTCCACGATTGATTCAGCGGCCTCCTCTTTCAAATCGTCTTGTGCATTATCCAGGTAATGAAGCGGGTAGTAGGAAGCCAGTTGCAACATGCCTCGATCCACCAGACCCAGAACCGGTAGCGCTGGTAGATTTCAATTGCCCGCCCTTCACTTCCGCGGGTGCGCTTCCAAATCCTGAAATCAGGACCTTGTGCCTCTATGTAATATCTTCGCTCGCTCTCGACGTAGTAGAGTTCGAGGTAGACCAGGCATTTCCCGACCTGTTTGCGCCGCAGGAATGTATTTGGTCGTTTGGTGGGGTGAGGCACGGAGTGATTTTAGGATAGTAGTTACGATGGCAAAGGCGAAAGCGTTGACAGCCGTGCATGAGAACAGTTTTTTGAAGTGATGCAGACACGGCGACTCGGAAACACTCAGCTGGAGCTTACTACCATTGGGATTGGAACGTGGGCGATTGGAGGAGGGGATTGGTCCTTTGGATGGGGAGATCAGGATGAGAAGGAGGCAGTTGCTGGGATTCATAAGGGGATTGAGCTAGGGGTGAACTGGATTGATACTGCAGCGATTTATGGCGATGGAGCCAGCGAGTTGCTGGTAGGGAAGGCCCTTCGGGAGATGCCGGGGTCGGAGAGGCCTCTGGTTGCGACCAAGTGCGGGCGCATCATGCAGGAGGATGCGACGGTCAAGGGGTGCCTGACAAAAGACAGTGTTGTCAGGGAATGTGAAGCGAGTCTTCAGCGACTGGGTGTGGAATGCATCGATCTTTATCAGATTCATTGGCCGGACCCGGATGAAGACATAGAGGAAGCATGGAGTGCGATGGTCGAAATGAAGAAGGAGGGGAAAGTCCGGGAGATTGGAGTGTCGAATCATGGAGTGAAACAGATGGAGCGCTTGCGGCCCATTCATCCTATTGCCTCTCTCCAACCTCCCTACAGTATGCTGAATCGAGAAGTGGAAGAGGATCATCTTCCCTATTGTGGGGAAAACGGCATCGGTGTGATCTGTTACAGCCCGATGGGGAAGGGGTTGTTGACCGGCGCGTTTTCCCGCGAACGTGCGGAAGCACTGTCTGTCAAAGATCACCGCAGCAGGGATCCCAAATTCAGTCCTCCACAGCTCGACCTTAACCTCGAGGTGGTAGAGACTATCAGACCTCTTGCGGAGGATTCTGGACGGCCGATGGCACAGTTGCCTCTGGCATGGGTTCTGCGGCGTCCAGAGGTAACCTCAGCTATTGTTGGAGTTCGAAAGCCATCTCAGATTGAGCAGACCGTTGGTGGTGGAGACTGGAATCTCACACAAGAGGATCTCGATGTTGTCGAAGCGGCGCTAAGTCTCCGGGAGGAGAAACTCGCGCAGCTTGGGCAGACCAGTCAGGGGTGGGTATGAACGCGGAGACAGCGGCGGGTAAATACTCGGTCAGATGCTCTGTTGATTGGCCCATGGCTGTAGCCGGTCTGATATTTGCAGCCGCCTATTTCGGGGGGTAAGGCGAGGGGGCGATTTTTCCTAAGGACGCCAATGCCGGACCTGTATCCGTTGGTACAAATATTACTTAGAGGAGTCTGGTTTTTTATTGGGCGATTCCAGAGATTGTCTTATCATTTCTCCCCGGGAAGAAAGAGGATATATGAACCGCCGCCAACTACTTCAGGGAACTGGTGTTGCTCTTACGCTTCCGATCTTCGAAAGTGTGGCCGCCGCGCCCTCAACGGGTGGGGAGTCACCGCGGCGACTCGTTTGTGTTGGCAATCACCTCGGGTTTTATCCGGGCAACTTTTTCCCAAAGGTCTCTGGGAAAAACTACCTTCCGAGTCCGACACTGATGCCGCTTGAGGAGCATCGCGATGATCTGACAGTTTTTTCCCATCTGGATCATGAGCTCAATGGCGGACATAGTGCTGTTCAA
>DFWB01000047.1:0-537 GCA_002380675.1 Akkermansiaceae bacterium UBA4145 | reverse complement strand
GGACATAGTGCTGTTCAAGGATTTTTGAATGGTATCAAGAAGGAAGATGCCGCTGGATTCCCTGAAAAGAATATTTCATTGGACCAGGCCGCGGCAGAGCATGTCGGTAGCGCCACGCGGTTTCCTTCGATCAATACAGGAATTCATAAAGGCACCGACATGTGTTGGACTAGATCTGGTGTCCATGTGCCACCGATCAACAATCCTGCCACGCTATTTCGAGGTCTCTTTGTGAATGTATCTCGGCGGGAGCGGGAGTCGATACGCGCACGTCTTAAACATCGCGGCAGCGTGCTGGACGCGCTGCGTGACTCGGCGAATGCTTTACATCAATCTCTGAATGCGGCTGACAGGGATAAGCTAGACCAATACCTGACATCGGTCCGTGATGTTGAACGACGATTGCAGATGTCGAAGGAATGGATTGATCGTCCCAAGCCGAAAGTTCCGATTGACGAAGTCGTGGACGAAGAACGTCAACATATTGACGAGGTCGCTTTGTTATATGACTTGAAGGCACTTGCGTTGCAGACAGAT
>DFWB01000048.1 GCA_002380675.1 Akkermansiaceae bacterium UBA4145 | reverse complement strand
CCCCTCCCAGCTCCGCTTCAGATAACTCTCCCCCTACTTCCGACTCCATTCCACAACCGGATGAGCCTGAAAATACAGATCGCGAGACCAATCCTCCTCCACAATCGAAAGATCCTGCACCCGGCGAAACCTCCGAGGAATTTGCCCGCCGTATCCTTCGTGATAATGCAGATTTCGAGACAAAGCTAATCCCTAGGAAGCTTTCCAAAGGCCAACGCTCAAGGAAGGATTGGTAAGAAGATGAGATTCCTTCACCTCACCTTTATACTGTCTCTAATACTGCTCAACAGCGCAGGGCACGCCCCTGCCGACCAACCCTTGAGTGCGTGGCTAGGATCGAACTACGTTCTTCCGGGAGAGGAGAGCGAATTCTGGCTTACCCTAACTTCTGAAACTCGACCCCTGGAGAAACCCAAAACACCGGACACAAAGAACATATCTTTCAGGTTTCTTGGCGAAACAGTCCTCCCTCACTCAACCAGCAAGCGAACCTACGCCTATCGGTATGTAGTTTTGTCCTATCAGGAGGGGTTTCACTTCATTCCGCCCTTCTCTCTCAATCATGAGGGAACCCTGCTGGAGTCTCCATCTCTGCAGTTCCACGTTCAGCCTCTTCCTGAGACCGCGTGGTTCACCTCCGAAGTAGGAGGCGAACTCCAGTTTTTTGCCAGCACAACCAGCCTACCGCCTCGCATACCTTTTGAAGGAGAACCTATTCACGTCGAGGCAAAGCTCTACCTCCCTTCCCAATTTCAGGTCGAAAACGCCTCCATCGCTGAACTAGCTCGCGAAGGGGTTGCGGCAGGACGCTTTGATGTCTCCTCGGTCGTACCGGGAGGTAAGATCCTGATCTCAAGCGTCCGACTCAAACAAAAAAATTATACAGGACTCACCTACCGAAGCAGCATTACACCGCTCACTCACGGTGGGATTTCTGTTGGACCGGGAAAGGCGCCAGTAACCCTCCTCGCTCGCATATCTCGACGTGGGCTGACTGAAACCGTGCCTATACCAATCGAACTACCACTTCCTCTGGCCACCTCAACCGCTCGACCTCTCCCCCTTCCCCAGCCCGAGGGCTTCAACAATGCGGTCGGAAAATTTTCCTTTAGGACCCAAGTAAACTCCGGTCGTATCCGCGAGCAAGATCCGATCTCTGTTCAACTCACGATCCAAGGCACGGGAAATCTGAACACGCTTGCTCCGCCATCCTTTGGCGGAAAAACAGAATCCTGGAAAACCTACCCTCCCCATCGCCTCCCTCTTCAGAGAAACGGCAACGGGTTAACCGGATCCGTAACCTTCAGCCAGACTATCCGACCCAAAGGTTATCAGTCCACCATTCCACCGTTCCGATTTGTCTCTTTTAATCCAGAAACGGAGCAATACCTCACAGCCTATTCAGCCCCTATTCCGCTGGAGACCTCCCCTGGATCGACAAACCTCGGGCCAGCAAGGGGCCTACCCACCGCTGATGACGGCTTCTTCACGGGAGTAGAGAACATTCTGGGCATCAAAACCTCCAATCTCTTTGAGGACAGTCCGCGAGACCCAATCTCCCACTGGTGGCACATTGTCCCTGGAATCCTCTCTTTCCTGCTTCTTCTGCAAATTATCCGATCTCGCATCCTGCCGCTTCTGGCTTCATCCAAGAGTGACCCAGAAATCCTGCAGGCGATCGACATACTCGAGAAGAAAGACTCGGACTCTAAGACGTTTCTACGACAAGCCGGCTCACTTATCGAACAATCCATTCCAGAGGAATCCCGAGATGAAGCAATCCGCGACATACTCGCGAAGAGAGATGAGCATTGCTTTCGCCCTGACGAGAGCGCCCATAGCATGACCAATGTCCGACGTCAGGAAATCATTCGACATCTCAGACAACGACTAATCAAAAACACCTCTGCGCTTATCCTATTGACCTCTCTTGTTATAAGCAACGTCGAGGCCTCGCTTCCTCCTGAACCAGAGCGAAACGTGTACCTGCAAGCCGAGGCAGCTTGGAACACGAAGGCCTATCGCCTCGCACTCGAGCTCTATCAGACCGCCCATGAGAATCGCCCCTCTTCTTCCGATACACTCTACAACATCGGCAATTGCCACTTTAAGCTCGGAGAGATCGGATTGGCCTCCCTCTACTACCATCGTGCTCTACAGATCGATCCCACACACCCCGAGGCTCTCCAGAACCTTCATTTCATACAGAAGGAAACGGGCGCAATTCTCCCCACGGCAACCGGTTACCAAAATTGGATCAGCTCAGTCAGCCACGACACGTATTCAACCGCTCTCGCTGCCGGCCTTTGGCTGATCCTTCTCGCTGTTCTATCTCTGCTGCAGGCTCACCGATTCCGTAAATTCTATCGCGCCTGCCTCTGGGTGGGCTCCGTGACTGCCATAGCTTCAGGAACCGGCCTGATATCCTATCCAACCTTGAGCGGCTTTGCCGCAGACCACGAGCACGTTGTGATGATACACTCTGCCCCGGTGACGGCTGGAAGCAGTGCGACGACCCCTGAAGAAAACGGGGACCGCAGCGCAAGGAACTCACAGAGACTCTTCTCCATTCCTCCCGGAAGCCTTTGCCGCTTGATCGCCAACCGAGGCGAATGGACCTATATCGAGCTCGCGAACGGACTCAGGGCGTGGGTCCCTCGCGATACTACCTGTCCAGTTCTTCCCGTCAGCGCTATCCCGGAACGGTTCTAGAGCGGAGATCAGCTGCCAAAACCTCATAAATTTTTAGACCATCCGCGAAATGCACCTTAAATACTTCGTAAATGTTAAAATTTTGTTTGACTGTCCTATTAATTTTGAAAAATAATAGGACTTACCATGAGAGCGTCTGCATTCACCCTGAGCCTTCTCTGTGCCCTTCCTCTCCACGCTGAAACCACGGACCAGCTAGACATCCTCCGAGCTCGTAGTAACGAACAGGAGAGACAAATTCGCACCTTGGAGAGTGAAATCGAGACCTTACATGGTCAACTCGCTCTTGAGCGCCGTCGATCCAAGGTGACAATCCCCTCCTCATCCTCGGCCGCCAGTTCTGGAGCAATTAAGGCTAAAAATTACGTCGTCACTACTGGGGACACCCTTTCGTCGATTGCCCGCGAGCACCGTTCCTCGGTGGTGAGCCTGATGAGAGCAAATAATATTGAGGATCCAACCCGCTTGCGAGCAGGACAGCAGATTGCCCTGCCATCTGATTCGATTACTCCCTCCTCTACCCACTTCTTCAAAAAGGCTCCTCCTAAAGCTATCCCAGTAGCTGAGGAAGAGACAAAGATTTCATCAGCAGCTCATTCCGAACGCGCCAATCCGACCAAACACGGAGTAAAAAATTACAAGGTTCAACGCGGTGACACCCTATACGGAATCGCTCGTCGCCATGGTCTCAGCATGGACAGCCTTCGTGCTCTCAATCCTGATATAGAGGACCGCATTCTAGTGGGACAACACATCGCACTCGGAAAAAAATCCAGTCGGAAACCACAAGAAAGCACCCCGCCCTCCACCCCTGTAAAGGTAAAAAAAAGCACGCCGTCACCGAAGACTATTACTTACAAACCTGTTCAAACTAACCCTCGCACGGCCAAGAAGCTGCCCACAAAGAACAAAACGAAAATTGTGGAGAGAGCTAAAGCCCCAACAAAGCCTGATGTTTCCTCCGTTGATCTGAGGTCAGGAAAGACGAAGCCCATAATGGCTCCCAAGAGAATTTCTTCCGTCTTTGTCTCGGAAGAAGTCACCTTTGGTGACTTTGCAAGACGCCATGGCACTACGCCAGAGCAGCTCAATGCTCTCAATGGTTGGAATTTCAGAGGTAGCCTACTGCTGGCTAAAGGCTCTGAAATTTATGTCCCAGGAACCTAAGGACCAAGGCGCCGGCCTTCCTCCTTACTCTTTCTCCTAGTCCCAACGGCAAGGCAGGGCGGCGCCCGGCAGGTGCTTCGGCGCCGCCGGGCGCTATTCTTTTCGGTCGAGGACCCAAGCCCGCCGTTACAGGCGGTTCACCAAGTCGTCCGAGGAGACGGTAGATATCGTAACCTCCTCGACACTCTGGATCGACGGGTCTTGACGTCGACCAGTCAGCCAGCGCCCCACCATTCGTAGATCCTCGAGTATTACGTAAGTAGAGGGCACCAACAGTAACGTAATGGTAGTGGCAAAAAGAATTCCAAATCCGAGCGAAATCGCCATTGGGATAATGAAGCGGGCCTGCATGTCCGTTTCCATTAACATTGGAGTGAGGCCTACGAAGGTCGTCAGGGAAGTCAATAGGATCGCGCGAAAACGAACTGCCCCGGCACTTACTGCTGCTTCCAGTATATTCGCCGAGGTCCTTCTCTTTCGATTAACATAGTCCACCATCAAGAGACTGTCATTAACCACAACACCAGCGAGAGCAACGAATCCACACATCGACATGATACTCAGTTCCGTCCGCATGAACACATGCCCGAGTACCGCACCTACGATCCCGAAAGGAATCACTGACATGATAATCAATGGCTGAAGGTAGGACTTCAGAGGGATGGCCATCAGGACATACATCACGATCAGAGCGAAAATAAATCCCAGACCAATCTCGCGCACGCTTTCCGCTTGGTCAGACTGCTCACCCTCAAACCGATAATTCACACTGGGGAAATCCAACTCCAACTGGGATAAGGCCTCTTCTTTGAAACGCCTTACAACCTCGTTCGCATTACCTCTCGTATAATCGACATCTGCCGTGATCCGAATTGCACGGTTTCGGTCAGCGCGGCGGATTGTATCTGGCCCTCTCCGTTCCTTCACTCTTACCACTTGATTCAGAGGTATGCTTCCCTGAGCGGTCCTCAGTTTCATCCTCTCGAAATTTTCCACCGATTCTCGCTCTGCTTCGGGGTAACGCACCATGACCTTGACCTCATTATCGCCTCTCTGCAGTCGTTGAACCTCATCTCCATAAAACGCTTTTCGCACCTGAGTCGCAACTTCCCCCAGTCGGAGTCCTGCCGCTCTTCCCTCCGGCGTAAGCTCCTCAAAAACGAGCTCTCTCTTACCTGGGCGATCCGTATCAGCGATGTCGATGACCCCAGAATAACCCTCAAGCTTATTTCGCAGGTAATCCGCAGCAGCTCTGAGGTCCTCCTGATTTGCCCCAGTCAAAAGGAGATCTATAGCATTTCCTCCCCCAGCGGCCTGGGCAACGAAAGTCAGTTCAACCGCGCTGGGAATGCTGCCCACCTGCTTCCGCCATTGCCGCACAATGTCGTCAGAGGAAATATCTCTTTCTGCCGAAGGGGCAAGCTCCATGGTCACTTCTCCGAGGTGCACACCTGATCTCGCTCCCCCCGCTGAGAAATCTGTGATAAAGGGCTGAACTCCTGCGCTGGCTAGAATGTGCCGCACAACCGGCCCACCGTCTCTCGTGACAAACTCACGGGATTCTGCAATTTTCAAGGCCTCCCTCTCGATCCTCTCTGTTGCAGCCTGAGCGGCACTAAATGCAACTCCCCTTGGTAATTCGTATCGCGCGATAACGAGGTCAGCCTCTACCTCGGGGAAAAACATGCTCCTGATCCACTTGCCCTTGACGAGACCAAACGTCACGCACAGCACTGCGAGAAAAATAGAAAGAACCACATAACGCCTTCTCAGACATAACTTCAGAAAAGGGCTGTAGATCCCACTAACAAATCGCTCCAGTCCGAGCGCAATAGAACGCTGGATTCTGCCAAGGAGCCATGGTCGGCGATTAGGGTCGCTTCGGCGAAGAAGCGCAAGATGAGCAGGGAGAACTAACTTTGACTGAACCAGAGAAAACATCAGAGTTGGAATGACGACCAACGGGATATTCGGCCAGATTTTGCCACTGACACCGCTCAATCCCAACATGGGAGTAAAGGCGACCATCGTAGTGAGAATACCAAAGATAACTACCATCCCAACCTCGTGAGTACCTCTCCATGCGGCCTCACGAGGGTCCTCTCCATTACGCATGCGCCGATAGACATTCTCGCCAACAATGATCGCATCATCCACCACAATCCCAAGCACGAGAATAAACGCAAACAGCGAGATCATGTTGATCGAAATCTCCATCTGCGGCATGAGCCATATGCCTCCAGCAAACGAGACTGGAATCCCAAGAGCCACAAGAAGCGCGAGGCTCGGCCGGAGGAAAAGGGCCAGAACAAGAAATACCAGCAAGAGCCCCCACATCCCGTTTCGCTTCAACAGAGATAGTCGCCCTTCGAGAAAAACGCTGGTGTCATTCCAGACTTCAAGATGGATTCCCTCTGGAATTTCAGCCCTGGCACTCGCAAGAAACTCCGTGATCGCTTCCCTGATCCGCAGAGTATCCTGCTGGCCGGTTCGATAGACGTTTACCAGAATCGTCTTTCTATCATCAAAGGAGCTAGTCATCTCTAGATCCTCAAACCCGTCATTGATGGTCGCAATCTGCTTCAGCTTGACAACTGACCCATCCTCTCTGGTGACCACCGCGACTTCTCCAAACTCCCATGTATTGTCGGGCTTACCCAGAGCCCGTATTACAACTTCTCCTGCAGCGGTCTGAACTGAGCCCCCCGGAAGATCCTGTGAAGCTCTTCTGACCGCATTCGCAACATCACCAATAGTCAACGCATATTGGCGCAACTTCTCCTCTGATACTTCAATCGAAATCTCATAGGGCAAGGCTCCTGCCAGCTCAACTTTCGTGATTCGACTTTCCTTCCTGATCTTGGACAAAAACCAAGGCACCGGATCCCGAATATCAAATTTCGGTATGGCAGGCCTGAAATCCAGCAGGCCTCTTCGCACCTCCTCCGCAATTGTTCGTAAGCTACGCTCATCAACATCTCCAGAAACTGAGATGCTAAGAACTTGAGAACTCAGGAGAACCTCCTCAAGAACTGGTCGCTCTGCCTCTTCCGCAAAGTTATCAATGGCATCAACCCGCGCCCTGATTTCATCCATAACCTCCCTCAATTCATAACCATTTTCCACCATCACAGTAACCACCCCCATATTCTCGGCGGCTAACGAGTTGATCTCACGAATTCCATCCGTATCCGCTATCGCCTCCTCTACCGGAATGACAACCCCTTCCTCCACATCCTCGGGACTGGCATTCGGGTAAGGTATACCAATTGATATCGCGTCAACAGACACCTCCGGGAACATCTCTTTCCGGAGCTGGAACCACGTGTAGAAGCCCGCAAGAAGAACCGCAAGCATCAGCGAGTTGGCCGCTACGTGATTACGGCTAAACCACCTGATAACACCTTTCATTCCGCACTCTCTCCTCCCACGGCTGAATCACCTTCGCTGCCAAACTTCGCGAGTTCCTCATGAACACGGATATTCTGAATCAGAGGACTGGGCGGTGTGGTAACCACGATCGAACCCTCTGGAATTTCTCCTTCTCCATCGCCACCACGAACAATCACATGAGAGGCTTCGGTCCATAGAATCCTCGCCGGACGAATATCCAGACGGCCATTTTTGACGAGCAACACCTTATCCCCATCAACCACGCCGGATCGTGGGATCCTTACAGAATCGGGAATAGTTTTCCCTAGAATGGAAGCCTGGACAAACATTCCAAGGGGCGGGACACGCTTGCCATTCTCCCCAAACTCCGCCACCACGTTTATGGAACGGGTCGACCTCTCTACGATTTCTTCGGACCGGATAATCTCACCAGTCCACTTGGCCGTTTCACCACCAATTTCTCCTGTGACTACCACACTACCCTTCAGCGTTCCTTTCTCTCTCTCCAGATACCCATAATCCTCTAGCGAAAGAGGAAGGCGAATTTCGACAGGACCAAGCGACACCAGTTCAACGAGCGGCGCACCCGGAATCACTGTAGCACCAACATCAACATAAGCCCTTTCAATCCGGCAGTCATAAGGCGCTCTAATCTCTGTTCTCTTTAGATCCTGAAGAGCAGTCTCAACCCCCGCCTCTGCGGCCTTGATTTTAGCTTCCGCACTTCTTATCTGCGGACCCCGCCTCACAAGCTCGGTAGGTTCCTGCCCCTTCCGGATCTTGTCCCAGTCGCGCATACCCTGAGCCCGCTTTACCTCTTCCATTGTGAGGGCCAGCTGGGCCTCAGCCAGCGTAGCCTGGGCGGCCGCAACTGCGGCTTCGTAATCTCCCTTCTCTATCTGCAGAATGAGCTCTCCTTCCTTTTCTTCAGTCGGACCTTCGAAGGTGTTACCAGCACGGAAGCGGTCACTCACATAGGACAGTTTCCCTCCCACCTCGCCCATCATCTTAGTCCTGTGGCGCGGCCTGACCTCCCCCTGCGATTTTAACTGAATTTGAATACCAGCAACTACTGCAGCCTCTGTCACCACCGTGACAATCTTCTCCTCTGGCTCCGCAGTAGATGCCTTTGGCCCATTCATGATAAGAAATCTCATTACACCAACACCGCCTGCGAGTATAACGATGCATAGCACTCCCCAGACACAACTTCGGAGTAACTGCGAATTGGACATGACAATTTTGTTCATTCTTTTATCGTGAAGCACGCAGCTGAAAATCTCCCCCAAGAGCGAGGTGAAGGTTAATTCGGTTTTCCAGCCTTAATCTCCGTAGAGTCACCAGCTGAAAAGCCGTTTGCACCTGCCTATCCTGTGCTGCAAGAAGAGTCAGGGCGTCGACAGCTCCATCCGCGAAATCAAGGATGGAAGCTTCAGCTGCCTCCCTCGCGGATCGAGCCGAATTCCTAACTGCCAGCTCTCTTATTGCATAAAACTGCTCTGCCACCAGCGCTTGTTCAACCTCGGCAAATGCCCTCAGAATAGTTCCTTGTAACTCCCGCAGAGCGATCGTTTCGTCATGACCCGCAATCTTCTCCTCCTCCCTCAGCCGCCCTCCGGCTACCAGAGGCTGAAACACCCTGCCTGCGACAGACCAGATTCCAAAGCCACTATCAAGAACATCCTCCAGCGCGCCAGTACTCGTTCCCGCACGACCTGTAAGCGAGAAACTCGGAAAACGCGCAGCCCTGGCCGCACTTCTCCGACTTCCTGCAGCCACGTATCTCCGCTTAGCCGCAACGATATCCGGCCGACGCTCAAGAAGCTCAGAAGGTAATCCGGACGGAGGGACAGGTGGCGCCACAGGGAGCCCTGCGGGTTGAACCGCCATGCCGTCCGGAAAACGACCAACGAGAAGCTCTATCTGCCTCCGGGCACGAGCTCTATCTGCCTGCCATCGGGCTAGCGATGCGCGAGCACTTGCCAGATCTGTTTCAGCCAGTCGCAACTGAGAGGCGAGCCCGCCCTCCAATGCTGCCGCGAAACGCTCCCGAATCGAAGCCACCGTTTTCACCCGCACGTCGATCGCGGCCTCCGCGAGCACAATTTGCTCCCCCGCTTCTCCTAACGCGAACCAAGCCTTTGCCAACTGCCCCGCAAGAGAGGCTCGTGCAGCCCTGTAATCCTGAACCTGTGCAAGACTCTCCACCACCGCAGCACGCTGCGAAGCCCGCACTCTCCCCCACAAGTCGGGCTCCCAGGTAACATCCAGAGAGGCCCCGTAGGACTCAGCTGTGTTGCTTCCAAGTTTGATTGGAAAACCCGGAAACCTCTGCTTCTGCTGAAGAGTATTAATTTGACCGGACACCTGAGGCTTTTTCCCTGCCCCTGCAAGTCTCGCTACAGCCTCAGCCCTGCGCACCCTCTCAGCAGTAGCCTTTAAATCAGGGTTTTTATTCATAGCCTCCTCCACAAGCCTAATTAGCTGAGGATCCTTGAATCTGGCGATCCACTCCTGATCTACACCAAGAATTGGGGCCTTATCAGCAGACCACGCGGAAGGAAGCCCCTTGGCTAGCGGGCCTGTGGAGCGACCCGCGGTCCAAGGGGAGCAACCGCTTACCACGAGAACCCATCCGACCAAAAGCCCTATACCTTTACCAACGTGAACCCTCATAGCTCTCGACCCTCGAATTCGATTCCTGCCCTGCAGAAATCAATGATGTTACCCAAAAGAGTTTCAGTTGAAGGGTTCCCGGATCTTCCGTCCGACAACTGGCGAAGAGTTTCGCCGTTGGTGAGTGTATGCGCCATCACGCCAAAGGAAAAATGCATTCTCCACAGGGCCGACTTCTCATCGAGTTGTGGAACTGCCCTTTGGAAAGCTGCCGCAAATCGACCTGCCATCACCGCAAAAAGTGAACAAGTTCCAACTGGAAGAGAATAGCCGCGCTCTCCTATCAATCGCCCCATGAATTTTTTGAACAGGTCCTCCGACATTTCGCCACTCGCTATATGTTGCAGCACAGGAGACAGGAATGCCTTGAGAATTTCCTCGACCGGAATCGGCGCCCCAGAAAACTGCTTCTCCAGTTTATCCAATTGACTTAAACGCTCCTCATTGACCGGAACTAGATGCCTTGTAACCACCGCATCGATCAGCTTCTCCTTCGATCCAAAATGATAATTTACCGCTGCAACATTGACCCCCGCAGCCCCAGTGATCTCCCGGAGCGAAACAACCTCAAAGCCTCGCTCGGCGAAAAGAGCTTCCGCAGACACCAGAATTCTAGCGCGTGTGGTGTGTCTTTCCTCCGTAAGGATCTTCATCGATTCAATCGTATGCTTAAAACGGGAGTTTTACCGGTCAACCTAAATTTATGCGGGAAATTTCTGTAAGGCACAACTCACTGCTTATGTGTTTGTTATAATCTTCGAGAAACCCGGGCTTGCCGTCTCTCATTACTCCCCACAGGCTTCAAAATCTCCTCCCCCTAGAACAATCGCCACCTCCTTCCAACTTCATCACGGTGACTGCTTGGCAGGGATGCGAGAACTTGAGAGCGAAAGTGTAGATCTCGTAGTCACTTCTCCACCTTACAATCTTGGTCTCAATTATCGTAGCTATGCCGATGACACTCCTCGGGACGCGTTCCTCGAATGGTGCACTAGCTGGTCCATTGAAGTCCTGAGGATCCTACGCCCAACAGGATCGTTCTTTCTCAACCTAGGCGGATCCCCCAGCAATCCTCTTTTGCCTCATCAACTCCTTCTTGCTTTAACCCCTCCCGACCTTTTCAAGCTGCAGAACACCTTTCATTGGATCAAATCAATCTCGCTTGAAACCCGTGACAAAAAAACCATCAGCGCAGGGCACTTTAAACCAATTAATTCGCAAAGGTATGTCAATGACTGCCATGAATTCGTGTTCCACCTGACCAAAGGCGGCTCGACCCCCATCGACCGCCGCTCAGCCGGAGTTCCCTACGCCGACAAATCGAATATCAAGCGCTGGAAGCACACCGGAGGATCCGACAGAAGATGTCGGGGAAACACATGGTTCATTCCATACGAGACAATTCGCTCACGGAAAGATCAACGCCCACACCCTGCATCCTACCCGCCCGCACTCGTCGAGCAATGCATTCGACTACACGGACAAGGCAAGAGCACGGTCCTTCTGGACCCATTCCTCGGCATCGGGTCCTCAGCGGTCGCAGCAAAAAGCATGGAGATCCAGACCTGTATCGGTTTTGAGATCGATGAAGAATATCTCAAGATTGCCAAGGAACGAATTGAAACTGCCGAAGCCAAGGAGTCTACCGACAGCATTGTGGATAGACCACCACTTGCCGACCCCGAACTCCCTCTTTAACTATCGAAGCAACTTCCATGAACCAGAATATTACAGAGGAATTCGTTAAGGTTGAGTCAGTTTTCGTACGACATCGAAATACCCTTATGATCAAGGGGTGCTTCACCTCTATTTATACCGACTATTACCTTCACCTGATGCAGCATGCCTTACGGCATACTGAGGAACTCGATAGTAAGCTGAAGGATGCCATGGCCATGCTCGTCCTTCATCTCGTAGCTCGTCCTTGGGCGGAAACGATAGCCTGGACCGCGAGCATCCGCGCCCCTCGTGTGAATCTTTTTGTCACAGGGTCATCCATTAAAGAGCAAATCACCGGAAGGTGCTTCACCGAAGATGTAAAAGAAACCCCTCATAATCATTTCTACTCACAGACAACCGTAGCAGACAAGGAACCCCGCATGAGCTCTCTCGAAGTAGATACCAGTGATCCGCTTGAGTGGGTCGAAAAGCTCTATGAACGCTCGGAGCAAAGGCCAGGGAGAATCTTCCGATTACCTGACGAGAACTATCTACTCCTGGCAGCACAACCAGATTTTGACGAAGACTGGTTTCACTCCCTTGACGATCAGGATGCGGCAAAGATCGAGCAGGTAGAGGAGACGAAGACTCTTGAGACAAGAAGGTTCCGCTGGCACTGCGGATGTAATCTTGATCGAATCTTACCGATTCTTGGAGGTTGGCGAGAAAAACCAGACGATCTATTCAAGGGTGAAACCGCGATCTCCATTCAATGCCCGCGATGCGGAGCAAAATTTTCGGTTACACGGGACATGATTTGACTTCCGACTCTCCTGACCTTTCGATCAGGCAATGTCTATTTTTGACGTCATGCCCGCACGAAGAGGTAGCGGCTCTCTAAAGTGGGACCAGCGACCAGAGCTTCGTCCCTTTTGGGTGGCTGACATGGATTTTCATTCGCCTCCAGAAGTCATTGAGGCACTTAAAAAGCGCGTCGAACATGGGGTTTTTGGTTACGCGGTGCCCCATGATGGACTCATTGAGTCGATTCTCGATTACCTGCGAAAGCGACATGAAGTATCAAGCTCACCTGACGAACTAGTACATCTGGGAGGACTGGTGCCTGCATTGTCCCTAGCCTGTAGGGCATTCGCCCGAGAAGACGAATCGGTCCTTACTTGTACTCCCATCTATCCTCCATTTCTGCACGTTCACCGAGACGCAAACCTCAGCTTGACTACGGTCCCTTACATCATGTCTGAAGGAACATGGACATTCGACTGGGCGGGCCTTGAAGAAGCTGTCACCCCAAGCACTAAGCTCTTTCTCCTCAGCAACCCTCAGAATCCCCTCGGCCGAGTCTTTTCGGAGGAAGAAATACGACAACTGGCAGCATTCTGTGAGCGTCACAACCTGATCCTTGTTTCAGACGAAATCCATTGTGACCTCATCCTTGACGAGACCCGGACACCTCACTTTACCGCCTTGCGCCTGCCCGAATCCTATGCGGACCGAACCATAACCCTTCTATCGCCAAGTAAAACCTTCAACATCGCAGGAATGGGATACGCCTATGCGGTCATCCCAGACCAAAAACTCAAGAAGCGCTTTCTTGCAGCACAGGGCCACACGCTTGCTGAAATTAACTGCCTTGGTTACTACTCGGCGGAGGCTGCCTACCGCTATGGGGAACCATGGCGACTGGAGCTCCTCTCTTATCTTCGTAGCAATTGCGATCTTGTCACCAGATTTTGTCGCGAAGAAATAGGATCGATCACTATCCCAGATATTGAGGCAACCTACCTGGCGTGGTTGAACTTTCAACAAACTACCATTTCCCATCCGGCTTCTTTCCTCGAAAAAGAAGCCCAGATCTTTCTCTCGGACGGCCGTTATTTCGGTGAAGATGGACATGCGAGACTCAACTTCGGCTGCAGTCGATCCCACTTGGAAGAGGCGATCTCAGGAATCAGGCAAGCAATAGAGAAAGGAGCCTAGGGCCTCACTCATCCTCATTGTTTTTAAGAGATTTTGACATTCGCAAATGCTTGATCCCCGCCTCAAAAAATGGGGATCCCGCGACCTCAAATCCCTCTCCCTTATAAAACCCTACCGCGTTGGCCTGAGCGTGCAAGAACACCTCTGGCAACTGCGACGCTCTAGCGACGGAAAGCAACCGCGTGAGCAACTTACCACCCACTCCCCTGCCGCGAAACTTCTTCAGCACGGATAATCTGCCGATTTTCCCACAAGGCGCGAGTCGCCCCGTCCCAATCACCTTGCCATCTCCGTCTCGCACAACGACGTGCTGACATCGCCCATCATACCCATCCCAATTGATACTGTTTGGAACCCCCTGCTCCTCGCCAAAAACCCGATCCCGAACTGACCGGATTTCGTCCTCTTGTTCAGCGAAATCTACGAGGCTCACTTTCACTCATCCCACCCTTGCTTGGGAAGCTCTACTCGTCAATCGATGACTGGCTTTTTCCACCCCACTTCGCCTCATAGAGCGAACTTGCCGGCACTCCCTTCTTGCCCCGTGCGTGCGCCTGACTCATTCTTGGCGCGTGAGATTAGTTCTCCTCCTCGCTTGTTTTCTACTTGGGACCGCCTTTGTTGCGGGGGCTAATGATCATGTGATCCTGTGTGGAGGACCAGCGCTCCGTCAATGGGAAGACCTGAGAAGAGAACATGAGCAGCACGACCGCTGGTGGGCCAATTTCATCAGGGCCTCAACCCTGCGCATGTCCCAGATTCGTCTCGAGCATGGAGAAGGCGCCACCCTAGTATGGATTGTCTATCGCCGCGGCTACCTGAACCGCGGTAATGCCGACAATAAACCTTACTTGGATTGGATTGAGTCCCTCGCTAAAAAAAGGAACTGTGAGTTAATCTGGATTGAGAGCGGAGAGCAGGCAATCAAAGCCATTAACGCACGATCACCGCGATCCATTCGGACATTTGATTTCTTTGGACACTCCAATCGCCATGCTTTCCTCTTGGATTACGGAAGTGATATCATGGCAATTTCAAAGGCGTGGATTCACCAGAAGGATCTCGCCAAAATAAGAAGGAACGTATTTCACCGCGAGGCACGATGCCAAAGCTACGGGTGTCACACCGGGGAAAGCATGAGCCGCTCATGGCGGCTTCAGATTGGAAACACCCTGATCGGGGCAATCGGAAAAACCGACTATAGCGGTATTGGCCAAGGCATAATGCCCACAGTGTCTGGGTCATGGATTCGTTGAACGACTATTGAGATTCACATGCTCTACTCTGAACTAGAAAAACTCTATAATCTGCCTTTTTTCGAACTCCTCCAGAAAGCAAGGAGGATTCACGAAGAGCACTGGACCGATTCAAGCGTACAGCTGTGCACGCTTCTCTCTATTAAAACAGGCGGTTGTTCTGAAGACTGCTCATACTGTGCTCAATCAGCCCGATACAGCTCCGGCGTAGCTGCAGAGCGGCTCATGGAGAAGAACGAAGTCCTCGACCGAGCCCGTGCTGCTAAATCTCACGGCTCCACTCGGTTTTGCATGGGCGCGGCGTGGCGCGGAGTCCGCTCTGGCACGAAACGTTTTGAGTCCGTGCTGGAGATTGTTCGTGAAGTAGCTGCGCTCAATATGGAGGTATGCGTTACTCTCGGAGAATTGGGAGAAGAGGAGGCCTCTGCCCTGAAAGAAGCAGGAGTAACAGCCTACAACCATAATATTGATACCTCCCCAGAACATTATCCCAACGTTGTCAGCACACATACATTTCAGGACCGACTTAAGACGATTCGAAATGTGCAAGATGCTGGAATGTCAGTCTGCTGTGGAGGCATTCTGGGTCTGGGAGAGACCGTAAAAGATCGGCTCAAAATGCTCGAAGTCATATCTGAATTCAATCCTCCACCTGAGAGCATACCCATCAACTCGCTCATGCCAATGCCCGGCACTCCGCTTTCGGACAACAAGTCCGTAGATGCTTTCGACGTTGCCCGCCTCATAGCATTAGCACGTATCTCGGTCCCAGCGGCGCGAGTCAGATTGTCCGCAGGGCGCACTCGTCTTTCCGATGAGGCGCAGGCGTTATGCTTCTTCGCTGGCGCAAATTCCATATTCTATGGAGACAAACTTCTCACCGCCGCTAACCCCGCCGTGGAAAATGATCTAGCCCTTCTCGGAAGGTTGGGATTGGAAGCAAAGGCCTCTGATCGCACTAGCCCTCCCCCTTGCTCCAGCCCGGAGCGACCCCTGTCTCCTTCGGCCGAATAATACGGCTTGTGTTCATGGAGCCACACGTCCTTAGAGTCTATATTGCGGACCAATTGATAGAAGTCCGACAGAGCGGCGAACTGGTCAAATCTTATCCCGTATCTACCTCGATGTTCGGAACTGGTAGTGACGAGGGTAGCAACAAAACCCCACTGGGAACCTTCGAGATTTGTGAAAAATATGGGGAAGGACATCCATGGAATACTATTTTTAAGGGCCGTAAACCTACAGGAAATTGGACTGATGAGGCGTCTTTACAGGGGGGCGATCTGATTCTTGGCCGCATTCTACGACTCAGCGGCCTGGAGCCCGATAATAAGAACACCTTCCAACGCTTCATCTACATCCACGGGACCAACCACGAGGATACGATCGGAAGCGCGACCTCTCACGGATGTATCCGCATGAGGCGAGAGGATGTTGCTGCTCTCTACGAAATCATTCCGATAGGCACTCGAGTCTACATAAGCGCTACGCGCCCATCGTCCTCCCCCGGGAACGCGCAGACGGCATCCCATTAAGCTCCCAGCTTCCCACCGGGAGAAGAGGTTGTTCCCAGATAAAAAAACGCCCTCCCTTAGTAGGGAGAGCGTTTGAAAAGTCGATACTTGACCAGACGACCTAGGAATCAGAAGCGGTAGTCTCAGCCACCTCCTCGAGCTCCTCGTCTGCACCAGCTTCAACAGCGAGATCAACCCACTCTATGAGAGCCATGGGCGCAGCGTCCGAAAATCGAGGTCCTAACTTGGTAATCCGACAGTAGCCCCCTTGACGGTCCGCACTCGCAGGCGCTACATCTTCGAACAGAGTCTTTACTATCTCTTTATGACGCAGGAAGGCTATCGCCTGCCTGCGCGCATGCACGTCCCCCCGCTTACCGAGGGTGACAAGCTTTTCAGCTACAGGGCGGAGAGCCTTAGCCTTCGCAAGAGTAGTTCTAATTTTTCGCTCTCGGATCAAAGCGCAAGCCAACCCCGAGAGGAGAGCCTTTCTCTGGCTCGCATTACGCTGGAGCTTTCCGGTTTTTTTACGATGCCTCATGACTTCTTTCGGCTGGTGGTTATTCGTCGATGTTCTGCGCGATGAGGTCTGCCAATCCGACAGGGGCCTCATCTTCGACACCCAGGCGCGGCGCTGCAACTGATGGCATTGGCCCGCTGAGGAGCGATGGATCGAATGTCATCCCAAGGCTGAGGCCCAGCTCTGACAGCTTGTCCTTGATCTCGTTGAGAGACTTCTTGCCGAAGTTGCGGTATTTAAGCATTTCTGCTTCCGTTTTCATTGCAAGCTGTCCGACTGAAGTAATGTTGGCGTTGTTCAGGCAGTTCGCAGCCCTCACCGAGAGTTCAATCTCATTGACACTCATATTCAGAAGCTTCTTGAGAGCAGCATTCTCTTCACTCTGCTCGGCCGGGGCCTCCTCGAACTCGACAGCGTCATCATCGTAGTTCACAAACACATCAAGATGGTGTCGTAAGATTGCCGAGGCATGTAGAAGTGCCTCGTGAGGCTCAATGCGCCCATCGGTCCACACGTCAAAGATGATTTTATCAAAGTCTGTCATCTGCCCGACACGAGTGTCTTCCACCGCGTACTTGACCCGGGTGACTGGAGAGAAAATCGAATCAATCGCGATTACCCCTATTGGCATTTCCTCCCTCTTGTTTTCGTCACCTGTTCGAAAACCCCTGCCGACCTGCACCTCAAACTCGCAGTCAAACTTAACTGAGCGATCCAGAGTGCAAATTACCTGATCCTTGTTGATAACTTCGTAGATATTATCGTCATCAATATCTCCTGCTGTCACCACTCCCGCTTTCTCAATCTTGATCGAAAGAACACGGGGCTCCTTGTCATGGTGACGAAACTTCACCTTCTTGAGATTCAGCACGATATCCGTGACATCCTCAACAACTCCGGGCAGGGTGGAGAATTCATGCTGGACTCCGGCAATCCTTACCGAGGTAATTGCAGCCCCCTCCAAGGAGGACAGAAGCACTCGCCGTATCGAGTTCCCGACTGTGTGTCCAAAGCCGCGCTCAAATGGCTCGGCCACAAACTGCGCGTAGGAATCAGTGGCTGTATCTTCGTTCTTGATTAGACGGTTTGGAACTTCAAACCGATCGAGCCTGATCGGCTCGTTTACACTTTCGTTTTCAGCAAGAGATGCTTCTGACATTATTCTATGGGGTTGCCGGGTTTCCCTCTGGCGAGATGGCATCCAAACTATTTGGCTGCCCAGAGGACCTACGGCGATTGTGGAGTCTCGCGGCCGGGGACTAAAGGTGATCTCCCCTGCCAATGCAACCCTAAATTGCAACCGTTACCACCTCGAAAACCTCTTCCCCTCTACCTAACAAATCCAATTACTTTTGTATTGGATTGTCTCATACATAAAGGCATATCGTCCCGCCCGCCAGCAACATGAAATCGAAACGCAACCTCACCCGCTTCACTTATGAGACTACTGCTTTCCAAGGTTGGCGCCTCTGCCTGAGCCGAGCAGGCACTACATTCACAAAATATTTCAGCGACAAAAAATACGGCAGCTCCAAAAAATCGCTCGCAGCAGCCGAATCCAGTCTCGCGGAGCTGGTTCAGCTTGTCGATAATTCCCGGCGGGTAGACAACAAACTGAGTCAGGCTACGACGCGCAAGGCTCGGAAGCTTCTAGCAAAGTCCTGAATTCCGAAATGGAAATACGGGGACAGGAATTTCGCGCCTCGAGGAACACCGATAGCTTCTAAGCTACGACCAGCCACAGACTACTCCGCAGCGCTCCCGGATTGCTCATCATCAGTGAGATTCTCCACTATTGCTCGAAGCTCCTTGGCTGGAATCGCATAAGTCTCACATCGGTTGGCGCGCGCGATATTCATCCCGACGCAATGCCCTTCCAGATTGAGAAGAGGCCCCCCAACACTTCGGACAGAAAGCGGCAAGTCCGTTTGTAGCACCCTCGGGAAATCACTCCTTCTTTTGGAGACCCGCCCACTCATCGCGTCATTCCTCGTCTTCTTCTCCTCGAAGACGCTCTCTCGCCTCTTCAATTCCACTTCCAACTCTAAATCTTCTCCATCTCGTCTCAACCTTACCTGAATTCTGTCGCCCGGCTCCTTGCTGCCGAGTAACTCCTGTAGATCCTCCATACTCCTTACCGCACGGCCCTCCATTTCCAGAATCAGGTCACCACTTTTCAGCCCCGCCTCACTGGCACCAGAATCCTTCTGCACCTCCTTGACTGGAAGCCCTTCCTCTTCCCCACTGGTATCGAGCGTTACCCCGAGAACTACCGGAGCTCTTCCCTCCCCCACCTTGCGTGCATTCGCACTGATAATCCCTACCCGGAGTCTCCGGTCCCGGCGAGTTGTCGATCCGTTGCTAATTACCCAGGTGCCATGAGACGGCTCAAGCTCCGCCCATTCGATAACGGGCAGACCCTGCGCCTCCACCTTGAGGAGGGCCACATCCCATTCCACCGTGGAGGAAACCACTCTCACCTTCTTGAAATGCTCTCGATTGACTCTGACACTGAGCTCCTCCACTCCTTCAATCTCGCTGGCTTTTGTGACCAAATACCCATCGGAACTCACAATGACTCCATAGGCAATGGACTTCCATCCATTATAGACCACCGCGCTACTCTCTTGCAGCACCTCTCGAACAGGATCGAACGCCTTCCATGTTTCCTTCCCGTTGAGACGGAATTCTCCCTCGAGCTGCCCAACCTGCTGCTGCGCAGAAGCCGAAGAAACAACTAATGACAGGAGAACCGGGATACCCTTACTTCTCACCCAACTCAACTTCGACTTCCTTCTCTTTATCATCTCTAAGGATCTTAAGTTTTACTTTTTGCCCGGGCTTAAATCCTTTCAGCGATGCTGAAAACTGCTCTGCCCCATCCAATTCATCTCCGTTCAACGTCAGAATGACATCGCCCACCTGCAAGCCGGCAGCAGCAGCAGGAGTCTTGTCGCCTACCTCTTTAATTACAACACCACCTTCTTCCCGGTCTTCGGTAGAGACTCCCAGAAAAGCAACTGCTTCCTGAGCGAATGGCCCCTTTCCTACGAATTCCTTGGCCAACATCGCATCCCAGTTCTTAAGAAATTCGCGCAAGGGCACATGCATATTCTGCTCCAGGCTCGCGCCCACCCGGCTATGAATTCCAATCAACCGGCCCTTCATATTAAAAAGCGGACCTCCCGAATCACCACCGATCAAATTGCAGTCCGAGTTAATGGTTTGCTCCGCCATTCTTACAAGTCGTCCAATCCGGACCCCTACCCCTCTCTCCTTCTCAAAGCCCCCAGAATGGCCCAAGGCGTAGACCCAATCACCAAGGGAAGCTGAATCCCCTCGATCGAGTTCTACATATGGAAAAACACCTTCCTCCATAATTTGAATCATAGCCGCATCCGTTGAGGCTACCAGACCAAGAGAGACCGCCTTATATTTCGTTCCGTCTTCCATGATCACAGTCATTTCCTTCCCGACCCCCGAGCTCACATGGGCAGCTGTAAGAACCAACCCTTTACCAGACACAATTACACCACTACCCGATCCACCTCCCAGATCAATAGACACCGTTGCAGCCCGTGCCTGAGGAAGAGTTTCTTGCAGTGCTTTTTGAATGTTGCGGAGATCACGGAGATTCTCCGGCACTTCTTTCTCATTGAAATACTGCCGACCCCCTTCGACCTCCTCAGCTGCAGAGATCAGGCAGCAGCCCAGCAACCATACCGAGAAACAAAACAGCCAAAGACCTGTGAGACGACGCTTTTTCATACCGCTGCGGCAATCTAGGCATCACCGTTTGGCACTTCAACGACCAAGCAAAAAAAAGACAACCCAACGGCGTAAAACTGGCCCAGGAAACCCCCTAACCTGTAGCCAACGCCTGTTGGGCTGTCCACCCCCCACAAGGAGGGTGCTAAGTTGATTTACGATCGCTCCCACATTGGCAAGCACAATCCCAATCGACATGATTCACTGAAGGTCAGGTGTTTCTGACCATCTCGATTATCACCTCACGACCTAATCGATCAGGATGACTACGATCAGGTGACCGCTCTCTTGTAATCGTGAAGCTCTCCCCAAATAAACTACGCAACTCGTCGAGACCTACGCCAAACGGAGGCCCAGACGCTCCATCCTCCCGTGGAGGAGGGTCAGTAAAAAAGACACCCAGTAAAAAGCCTCCAGGAACGAGCCAGTGCTTAGCCGACTTCACATAGTTACTCCGCTGCTCGGGTGGGATTGCACAAAAGCATGTGTGTTCGAAAACCATATCAACGGAGTGCTCTGGCACTATCGAGGGATCTAAAAAATCACCTTCCAGCCATCTAACAGCATCTCCATAAAGCATTTTGGCGGACTTCAGCGCAGTGGCCGCCAGATCCAAGCCCGTGACCTCTAGACCAACTCTCCTTAACGCCTCTGCGTCATGCCCATAGCCGCAACCTGGAACCAGAACAGTTTGACCAGCAAGAAGATTGATCCCTTCCTTCTTCAGAAAAGAAATTAAAGGAGGAGCCGCCCCTCCAAGATCCCACGGGGTATCCTGCTCCCGGTATGATTGTTCCCAGTTCACAGCTATTCGCTTTTAAACATCCGCATCACAAATCAGACCAACGCTCCAATTCGGCTTCCTGATGCCGCTGCCTAGATGGAGGCAGATGTGGATCCGCAAACGTCACCACTGCGCCAGCTCCGGCAGCATGAGGGGCTCCAAAGACGCGCTCATCATCAACTTCAGGAAAATAGTATTTTCTTTGTGTTAAGTTCCAGCGCCATGCAAACACCCCGACAATTAATCCACCCAAGCCAACCAAGAGGATAAGGCCGGCGCGCACAGCAACCCAAAAGTTGCCTGACTCCAAGCCACTTGCAGGAACCTCAAAATTTTCAACAGGCTGAACCCCTGCTATCTTTTTCTGAAGCCCTGCAATTTCCAACTCTCTCTCGATCCAATAGAGTCGCGTTGATAATTCACCCAGAAAACTGTCCAACTGAAGAGCTTCATCAGTTTTCTCAAACGCCTCGACTATCGAAGCTCGAAGCGCCCTCTCCTCCTCCTCCTGAGGAATAACGGCACGTATTTCAGGGCTCATCATAAGCTGGGCTCGGTTAGGAGCCCCGAGGTGAAAGTAGACGGAGACTACCGGACCAGAGCCCTTGAAGAGGTCCCCATACAACTGATGAACCTTTTCGATATTGTATTCCTCCGGGAGCTCCTGCCGCTCATCAAAGAGATATAGCACGATGTCTATCTCCGATTCCTTGGAGTGGTAAGCTAGGAAACTTGCACAGTCGCGAAATTCCTGCTGAGAGAGTAGATCCTGAGGATCCTTAAGGAGGGCGACCTCCCCTAGGGAATCCTCAGGCGCCGAACGAAAATAGGCTGCCATCTGCTCGGAGGACAGCACCAGCCCGTTCTGATCCAGCTGCTCAGGCAGCGGCTCCACATCCTCCGGCAGATCTACAACCGGGGGCTCAATAGTAGCCTCTGGATCAACGTTTGCCTGCCCAAAGAAATTCTCTCCTGCCACGATCTCTCCCTTTTTTACCCCTTCATAATCGCTGGGACTCCACACGGGAAGCTCCGGCAGTCTTGAGCTCAGCTTCTCTCTAGACGCCTCGGCTTGACCACTCTCGGGCTTCGTAACGTCGGAAGGCTCCGCACTTTGGGCTCCAAGAGGAGACTGAACAACAAGCGGAAAAAGACAAAGACAGACCCCGAGCCTCATGCCTCACTTTTCTTCCGCCCTCCCTTGTGGCGCTCCCTCAGTCCACGCAACCCCCCGTCAGAACTCCCCGTATTCTCGCGGTGCACTCTTAGTTCATTGGCTTCCCTCTCTGCCCGGCGCGACTGCTTTGCCAACACTTTCGTAACACTGCTCAGGATTGACTCACTGGCCCTTAACCACTGCCC
>DFWB01000028.1 GCA_002380675.1 Akkermansiaceae bacterium UBA4145 | reverse complement strand
CTCCCCGGACCACCGTGCGCTGGCTTATGGAGTCAGGATTCTTGGCAGGTGGAGCCAGAAGCTTGGAAATCTTCATGAGCTTCTCGTGAAGACGGCGAGGGACTCTCATCCTTTGGTGCGAATGGAGGCCGTGCTTGCCGCAGGACAATCCTCGAGTGCCGAGTCGGTTCTTGTGTCTGCAGCCGCAGCAGAGTCGAAACGCGATCGGTGGATCGAGTATGCCTTTTCGCAGGCGGTTCACCACAGCAAGCGGTTCTGGTTGCCAGCTCTGCGAGCTGGGCAACTCAATTTTGCTGGCGTCCGTGGAGGCTTGGCGGCGGTTCTTGGGGCCTCTGACTCACGAGGTGTTCTCGAGGAAATCCGCAAGATTCTTAACGGGGACAGGATTGAGAAAGAGGCTTGGGATGGTCTTGCGCTGACTTTGGCTGCTCTCGGAGAGGAGGATGACCTGCGGGTAATCTTGAACTCAGATCAGATCAGCCTGACTCTTCTGCAGGCCATGAGAGAGCGGGAACGCCCGGGATTTGATGTCATGCCTCCTCTTGGGCGAGCCTTGTATCATGCCGATACTGAGAGGCGGATTGCGGCTGTGGAGCTCGCGGCCCACTGGAAAGTGAAGGAATTGTATAAACCAGTTCGGAAATTCGCTGAAGCTAGAGGTGTTGATTCTGGCTTACGAGACGTCGCATTGAGGTCTTTGGGTGCTTTGGGTGAAAGAAGCACGGTAGAGTTTCTCAAATCTCAGGTGGGCTCCGCCGGTGAAGTGCATCCTTCCGCGTTGTTCTCGATTTTGCAGCTTGCTCCGGAGGAGGGAACGCGGATCGCGGTAAGGATCCTTGGCGAACTAGAAGACAGCGAAACGATCACGACTATTTTCAAGGACTTTACCAGTCGAGAGGGCGCGCCTGCGTTACTCGCCAGGGAATTAGAGTCAGCTGACATCAAGGGCCAACAGGCAAAGAGGCTCCGTGAAGCCTGGGTCTCTACTGGGCTGGTGGCGAGAGATTTAGAGTCAGTTCTTGATGATCTGACGGGAGCGGGATCAGAACAGAAATATGATGAGAGTATCATTAAGCGAATGGTTGCCGTTGCGAAGAAAGGAAGCGTTGAGCAGGGAAGAAAGATCTTTCACTCCTCGCAGGCAAGTTGCTCTGCTTGCCACAAGGCTGACCGAGGGGGAGAATCCTTGATCGGGCCGAACCTCAGTGCCGTGGGAAGTGGCCTCTTGCCGGATCGTATTGTCACTGAGGTTCTCTGGCCGCGCCGACAGGTCAAGGAGGGCTATGCCCTGAGCCGGATCATTACCCGGGACGGGAATGTTCAGCAGGGCTACATTCAGGCGAACCGCAATGAGGATTTATTGCTTCTCCGAGATTTTGCGACCAATTCGCTGTTCGAGATACCGCGGGAAACCATTCTTAAAGAGGAGCAGGTTGGGAGCTTGATGCCCCCTACTGCCGCAGGCTTGAAGGAGGAAGAGTTGGCGGATCTGTTCGCCTATCTCTTCTCGCTGGGTGGAGAGGAGTAGCTTATAGGGATAGTTCGGGGAGAGAGATGGAAGAAATAAAGCGGGGTTTTCCAGATGAAAGCTTTTGGCGCGGCAAGGGCGCTTGGAGACCTTTAATCCCTAATAATGAGGGGATTTCGAGTTCATGCTTGTCATGACCTCACTCCCAGCATACCGCCGGACACGCACTTGGCGGAATTTAAGAGAACAAATAATCCGTTCAGCCCGTCATATCTGATAGAAACCAAGACACAGAGAACATGAAGCCACTAAGAAGAATGATGATGGGGTTGGCCGCAGGCGCCCTGATGATGAGCGCACAAGCAGCTGACAAGGTCGAACTTGATGGTGCCTCAGTTGGAGTCTGGACCATGGATTTTGATGCTGCGGTAAAGCTGGCAGGAGAAAAGAAGCTGCCCCTTATCTTGAATTTTACCGGTTCCGATTGGTGCGGATGGTGCAAGTTGATGGATAAGAATGTTTTCGCGGAGGAGGCATGGAAAACCTACGCCAAGGAGAATGTGCTCCTGGTTACCCTCGATTTTCCACAGGATAAGTCAGTTGTACCGGAAAAATACGTGGCCCGGAATAAGGCGCTGCAGGAAAAGTTTGGCGTAAGAGGTTACCCTACCTATGTCGTCCTTGATAACGACGGTGATACCAAGCTCGGGCAGCTTGGGGCGGGCCGGGAGAAGACGCCTTCCTCGTTTATTGAGGAATTCAAGGGCGTTGTCCGTATGAGTGCGGGGGCGATCGAGGCCTACGCCAAGGCGAATCCTGACAAAGCGGACGCCTACAAAGCGGCTATCGCGGAGTTCCAGACTGCCAATAAGGAACTCATGGACTGGATTGAGACAAAACCGAAGAGGACAGAAGAGAATACGAAGTTGTTTGAAGGTTTCAACAAGCGCATTTCGGAGGCCGAGGCCGCGCTCAAGGCCTTTAATTGATCTCCTTCGAGGAAAGATAATCTTTGCGGGGAAGGCTCTGCCGGATCAATCCGGGTTCTGAGTCCTTCCCCGTTTTTGTGTCCTCCGGTTGGGAAAATAGAGTCCCGGCTGCCTGCTCCGGCGTCTCTGGCAGGTAGCATGGAGGGGTGATCTTATGAGGGGGAAAGTGTGAAATAAGGGCTTTCCGAGGATGGTCAGGTACGGCTTGATCTCCTCCAGCAAACAGACACACATGAAAAAGAACGTCTCATTCCTCCCCACCATTGTTACTTCGATCGCTCTGCTCCTTCCGGTTGCCTCGCAAGCAGCGGACAATAATAAAGTTTGGACTGATCCTGCAATTGCTGCAGATGAGGATCCTGATTTCAATATTCAGGGAGAATATGCCACCGAGGGTGCTGGTGCGCAGGTCATCGCTTTGGGGAATGGTCACTTTCAGGCCGTTCTTTATCCGGGGGGCCTCCCTGGGGCAGGTTGGGACGGCAAGGGAAAGAGTCTGCTGGATGGTAAACTTGAGGGAGGAAAGGCGACCTTCGCCGCAGCCTCTGGGAAGAAGCGCTACATGGCCGGTGGCGGAACAGAGTTCAGTGCCACGCGCAAATTTCCGCCGGAAGGACACAAGGAGTATGACGGATCGATTGCTAACGGTTCTTTCCATCTCACTGCCAAGAGCGGCGAGAAAATGGCGCTGAAGAAGGTAGAACGTAAAAGTCCCACCCTGGGGGCCAAGGCTCCCAAAGGGGCAGTAGTGCTCTTTGATGGGAGTAATGTCGACCACTGGAAGAATGGCAAGATCACCGACGGCCTTCTGGGGGCAACGAATGCGATCAGTACAAAACTGTTCAGGGACTGCACGATCCACGTTGAGTTCCGGACGCCTTATCGGCCGCATTCACGGTCACAGGGGCGGGGAAACAGCGGAGTTTACTACCAGGGGCGCTGGGAGACTCAGGTGCTCGATTCCTTTGGGCTCGAGGGACTGATGAATGAGTGTGGTGGAATCTATTCGATAGCCGCTTCCAAGCTTAACATGTGCCTGCCGCCTCTGACTTGGCAGACCTATGACGTCGAATATACTCACGCCAAGTTCGATAAGGACGGCAAGCGCACAGCGTGGCCACGTATGACAGTCAAGCTGAACGGGGTAACCGTTCACGATGACCAGGAGATGGGTAAAACCCACACCACGGCGGCTCCAGTAAGTGGCCCGCTCAAGCCGGAACTTGGGGGGCCAATCTTCCTTCAGAACCACGGCAATCCTGTATTTTACCGGAACATCTGGGTTCTTGCAAAGGACTAGAACCCTGCGAGCAGGTAGATTTTCTGCTGTCGGTTGCTAGCGTTCGATCAGGATCTGGCAACCCACGGCTTCGGTCACCGCCGTGGCGGGCCTGCGTCCTGCCACGGCAGCCTGTAAGGCGTCTCTCAGTTCATGGCTGGTCGCCTCGGGTCTGCGTTTTCCGTAGGTCGCGTAGGT
>DFWB01000310.1:6532-6674 GCA_002380675.1 Akkermansiaceae bacterium UBA4145 | reverse complement strand
GGGATTGGTGGGGCCAGACCTTCACGCTGCCTACATCGGTCACACAGACGCCCTTCCTGAGGCCAACACTCAGGATCTTTCGGCCCAGCTCTTCGAGACAGTCAACCGGAACAGCCAGAATGACGAGGTCCGCATCTGCGAC
>DFWB01000310.1:2767-6155 GCA_002380675.1 Akkermansiaceae bacterium UBA4145 | reverse complement strand
TCGACTCGGGCTGAATTTCTACCCCAGAGCACGACAGACCGGGTTGGATGCCTCTCGCGCAATGCCAAGGCGACAGATCCCCCAAGGACGCCGGGACCCAAGACTGCGATGCGGCAAAATTCAGTCACGCGAATATGAAGAAAGCAAGGCCCGGTCGCTCTGACAAGGCCTTCTGTAGCTCATCTGGCTGTCAGAGCGCTGTTCAAGGCACCCGGAACTTGTGGTCCGGATCGGGATCGTTTGGATCACGCACAAGGGTGCCTGACGGAATGGCCCGTACGTCGACCGGGTCATTGGTAAAAGGATTGAAGACAAAGCCTTCCTTGCCTGGAATGGGGACTGCAACCCTGTAGTCCTGACGAGGAGGAGGTTCTGAGGCCGGATTTTGAGGATCAGGAGCAGGATCCTCCGCGTTCGGCTCGCTCGGGATGCGGTTGCGAGCATCCCGGACGTCAGCCTGCTGTCCGGACGTGATGTCCTGTCCTGGGGCTGGATCAGGGTATCCACCGCGGGGTCCGTTGGGGTTGGGGTAAGGATAGTAGCAGGAACTCATCAATGCCGCGATGAGACTCAGCAGAAAAGGGATATGCTTGTTCTTCATGATTAACGGACAATGCTGAAGGCGGGAAAAACCGCACTTCGCTGTGGGGACATAATGCTTCCGCAATCCGAGGAGTCAAGTCGGGCTTAACTCAAAGCACAGGGAGTGCCCACGACCGACCTCAGGAGGTCCTCTTTCCCGCCACAAGAGCGGAAAGACTATATCAAATCGACGGACTTGTTTCAGAACCGGCTAACTTTGAGGAGAACCCTCCCCTGGTCTGCCCTCTGCTCCCAAGGTTGCTTCCGGGGCTCTCTATTAATTATCCTGATCTCTACCCTTCCTGCGCCTCTGACCCTAAAGCGATTGCAGTCTCGATCTCAATCTTCCATCATCTTAGGGTCTCATGCCCGAACCCCCCATCGAAACCAGCGGTATTATTAGGGAAGCGCGTTCCAAACGAGTTTACCGTGTGGAACTGGTGAACGGTAAATCTATTGTCGGACATTTGCCGGGTCGTCTAGCGGATCTTGCCAGCTCGCTTTCTCCCGGGGTTCAGGTCTGCCTGGAGATGACACCGTTTGACTTTGAAAAAGGCCGGATTGCCGGAATCGCAGAACATCTTGATGAGTAGTAAACAGCACTTTATTCTTGGAACTGCGGGTCATATTGATCACGGGAAATCATCTCTGGTGAGGGCCCTTACGGGCACTGATCCCGATCGCCTGCCGGAAGAGCAGCGCAGGGGTGTGACAATTGAATTGGGCTTTGCGCACCTGACGCTGCCAAATCCCGCAGGGCAAGGAAACGTCATGGAACTTGGGATCGTTGATGTTCCCGGCCATGCAGATTTCGTCAATAACATGGTTGCAGGTGTGGGCGGAATGGATGTGGCCCTCTTTGTGGTGGCTGCCGATGACGGCTGGATGCCTCAATCTGAAGAGCACCTTCATATCCTGACTTATCTGGGAATTGAAAGAGCTGTTGTTGCTCTCACTAAATCTGATCTGGCAGAGGACCTCGAGTTCTCGCTGGAATTCGTGAAGGATGGCCTCAGCGGCACTATTCTGGAACAGGCTCCTGTGATCCCTGTTTCGTCGACGACAGGAGATGGGATTGATATTCTTCGTGAGGCCTTGAGCGCTCAGCTCGCCGGCGCTCCTTCCGTCCCAGACTATGGCAAGCCAGTTCTTCCAGTGGACCGGGCCTTTTCAGTGAAGGGAATAGGAACGGTCGTTACCGGAACGCTTTCGGGGGGAGGCTTGGATGTTGGAGATCAGCTCACGCTTCAACCATCAGGTCTCACCACCCATGTCCGCGCTATTCAGAATCATAGTGCCGCGGTCGAGCGCGCTGAGCCCGGCATGCGGACTGCACTCAGTGTTCCCGATCTCCAAGTTGGGACAAGGGAACGATCGGGGGTTCGAAGAGGAACCCTTCTAACCGCTTTAGGGGCCCCGCCACCCCATGACACTATTAATATTCAGGTGACAAGACTGGGGCGGCCTATTCCGGGGCAGCTAGGGACAAAGCGCGACCTTCCCTCAGGAAGAAGGGTTAGGGTGCACCATGGCTCAGGAGTTATAGGTGCCCGTATGTTCCTCATAGAGCAAAAGTCGTTATCTCCGGGGGAGGTAGCGCTCGCACAGCTCCGACTGGATGAGCCACACGCGATGATGGTTGGGGATCGCCTTGTTCTGCGGGATTGGTCCGGTGAGGCAACCCTTGGAGGAGGAGTAATTCTCGATGCCGCTGCCAGTCGAAAAAAAATAGGAAGCGAGGAGCAAATTCGCTTTCTCAGAACCCGTTCTGATGGTCTAGGGAATCTTTCGCTTCTCCTGGCATCCGTGATCGAGCGAGACCGCCTCGTTGATCTTGCTGAGGAGGCCTCACGGCTCAGATTTTCAGACCGGGAGGTGGATGCCACGGTGGAGTCAATGTTGGCTGCTGAGAGGATCGGTAAGATTTCTTCTTACCTCTGTGATGTCTCCTGGTGGGAATCTGTTCTTGATCGTGCCTGTAATCTGGTGGGTGCCTACCATAAGAAGCATACTGATCTTCCCGGGCTCTCCCTTGAGGACCTTCGATTGGGCATCATTCAGCTTCTTCCCGATCCAGCAATATTTGACGCCCTCCTTGAGAGCCTGAAAGATCGACAGGTTTCTCAGCATGGCACCTATCTTGCCGAGGATTCCTTTACGCCGACCCTCGAAGCTGAGGTGCGGCAAGCTGCCGATCATATCCAAGAGGCCTTGAAAAGTGAGCCGATGAACCCGCCGGGTCGTGCCGAGTTGTGCGTTTGTGGGAATTCAAGGCGCGCCCTCTCCTTTCTTGTCAGGAGCGGATTGGCCATCGAGTTGAGTGAAAAGGTTGTTATTCTTGCGGACGTTCACAAAGAAGCCTCTGAGAAGGTTCTCGCCTTTCTGGATCAGCATGGCCGAGCAACCGCCAGCGATCTTCGGCAGCACTTGGAAACCAGTCGCCGCGTGATCATGCCTCTGCTTGAAAGAATGGACGCCGAAGGAAAAACAAGGCGCGATGGGGATTACCGTTCGCGAGCCCGAGAGTGAGACTTTCGACAGGGTGACGCTCAATTAATGGACGGGCGGAGTGCGCCGAGGGCTGCTCGCATGACCTCTCATTGTTCAAGCAAACATGAATGCCATGAGGACAAGCGTGAGACCGCCAAAAAGAGCCCCGGATACCAGAATCAAGAAGGGAAAGGTCTCCTTGCTTCCCCTCCCCGCTTGTTTGTTGAGGATGTGACGCACGAGAAAGTGCAGGCCACCAAGGCAGAGAAGGGCGGGACCTGCATAGAAAGTCGTGAAGGCTCGAGCCAATGCGTCC
>DFWB01000310.1:0-2380 GCA_002380675.1 Akkermansiaceae bacterium UBA4145 | reverse complement strand
ACTCCTAAAAGAGTGAGAAGAAGAAGGGAATTAATGAGAGCAAGGATTCCTGTGTAAGCGGAACTCTTCATTGGTCACTAATCGAGTGTTTACAGCTGTGCAGACCTTAGAAAGAAAATTCTAATTTTCGCAAATTTGATAACCGAACCAACTTGGTCGGTTATTCCAGTAACATCAATGAATCGAAGGAGTGAGATTCAGTTTCTACTCATAAAGACACTGTAGGTAGGGATTCAGAGCTCTCACTCTAACGAGACAGCCGCCCTGTTTTTTGTGCGGAGGTCAAAGTTGTATTCTTTTCGCCCCGTCATCGCCTCTTACATAATCACTAGGTCTCACAAACTACCCGGAAAATAAATTTCATTATTTTGGAAATTGGCTGGGGAGTTCGCGGTTGCATCAGTAACAGGCAGTCAATCGTAGGAGTGAGATCCAAGGTTCTGCATAACACAATACTCTAGACTCAAGGCTTTAGCGATCTCACTCCTGCGATGAAGCTGCCTCTTTTCTTTTGCGGGTTAGCCTTGCGGTGCAGTGACTCAAGAGACAGAAAGGAGTCGCTTAATGACGTTCCTTGCACCCTCTTTCAGGATAGAGCACTTATGGTCCGCGGGATGGGCCTTGATGCTCTTAGCTGTCGCTGTGGCTCAAGAGGTCGAGGCAGAGGAGCCGGCCAAGGACACCGACTACCATTTTGATCGCCGGATCAGCCGGGAAGTTCTTGAGAACTATCTCTCCCGAAGCGCAACAGTCGCATCACTGCTTCATTTAACCTCCGAGGATGATCTGCGCATGATGCAAAACACTGGCGTTAAGTTTGCCGGTCGAGTCATCTGGATGTGGGGTAAAGAGTCTAGGATCGATGAACTGATTGAAAGGGCCCGACCCTTTGTAAAGAAACTGCATGAGATGGATCCTGATCTTGTTCTGCAGGGAGCAATTTTCGAGGTGGTGACTACCGATGTCGATAAGATCGCAATCCCGGAGGAAGTATTCCGAGAGTTTGGTTTGCCGGTAGAGTTGAGAAACTTCCAATACAAAAAGATGCTCTATGGGTTCCGGCACCGCCATAACCACTGGTATAAGGACGCTTCGGTCCCGGATATGAGCCGTCTGGAGACGAGGATGTGGTTCTTTTATGTTGCGAAGCGCTGGATCGATCTCGGGTTGGAGGGAATTCATATCGGACAGGTTGCACTTATGGACGATTGGGACCGTGACCACCGCCATTGGCGGGATCTGCTATCGCGCATCCGGGCCTATGCCAGGCTGAAAGCCCGACGTCACTTGGTCCTCATCGATGCTCATGTTCCCAGTGGCGGGATCGTGCACGAAGGGCGTCTAATGTTTGATTTTCATTCGTTTCCCTGTCGCCCCAAGGCTCTCGCGGGGAAGCCATATGAGGCGGTATTAGAAAAGGGCTATAGCGACTCGATTTATGGTCGTAGCAAGGGTGGCTTGACGCCAAGTGGATGGCAATGCGCCTCCCTCCCCTATATTGTCGAAATTGATAATTTTGGCCCATCTGACCACGCGGGAGAATACCGATCCGGTGCTCCAATCCATGTCTGGGGCTGGGATGAGATCAATTGGTTCATGAAACAGCCCGAAGGCTACCGGAATGATTGGCTGCGTTACGCATACAGCTGGGTCCGTAAAAATGATCCCAACGGTTTCTTTCAAATGCCGTTGCGCCGGTTTGAGCACTATAGTGCGAGTATGAATCCTCCGCAAGGGAAGCGGCAGGAAGAGACAATCAAGGCCATCTGGGCTGGAATAAGGAAAGGACCTTAAGGACATCCCTGACTTTCGTTCTAGATGGAATATTTCGTTACATCGCCTCTGCTCGACCTGCTTGTCTTAACAGTCCTGATGTTCATCTTCGCGAGGCACGAGGCTGACTGGGAGCCCGGTTGCTCTCGGTCCGCGATGTTTCTCACCCTACTTAATCCCAAGGTCGCAATTATCTTTTGGCCGCAATGCGTTCTGTGCAGGGTTCTTGTCGGAGGGGACTTTTTCCCGCCCATCCTGGCCTTGCTGATTTTCGTTTTGCCTCTCGCGCCTCTGCTCTATCGCTTTTGTTACGTTCCGTGGCGCAAAGCTTTCACGATTGCCGGTTCCATGGGTGCCTACATGACCTTGATTGCGATCGCCCTGCGTCATCTGGATTGAGATCGGGTGGCCTCGGCAAGCAGGGCCAAGTTTTTATCTTTGTTGCCGATCAGGCGCCTGCCCTCGAGGGGTAGACAGCGCGCTCCACTCATAAGGAATGGTTCTGAACAACTATGACCTGTGCCTGCCAATCCGAACGGACCAGAACGTACCACGAAAACCTAGCCTCGGAATGCTTGGGCCCTCTGCACTCGAATTAACCAAAATG
>DFWB01000095.1:12085-30232 GCA_002380675.1 Akkermansiaceae bacterium UBA4145 | reverse complement strand
CGACCACGATGGCCCGAACAATCAAACAGCCGGAAAATTGGTAAAGTATATTGATGAGATCGACAGCCCTTGGGTGGGATCCTATTTCGATATCGGAAATCACCAGAAATACGGCAAACCCGCGGCTTGGATTCGTTCTCTCGGACATCGTATCGTGAAGCTCGATGTAAAGGATTGGGGAGTGAAAGCCGGATTTTCGAAGATTGGTGCCGGGGACGTTGACTGGGCAGACGTACGAAAAGCACTCGCAGAAATTCGCTTTACGGGATGGGCGACTGCTGAAGTTGGAGGCGGAAACCGAGCTCGGTGCGCAGAGGTTCTCGCTAACATGCGGACTCACCTCCTCGGGTCTTAGTGTTCATTGCCCGTATCGGCGATGAGTGATCCCTACCAGGAACGATTCTCCGGCATAAGTCGACTCTACGGAGACTTGGGCGCAAATGCCCTCCGCGAGGCACACGTTGCCGTCATCGGAATTGGAGGAGTAGGCTCTTGGTGCGCAGAGGCTCTCGCGAGGACCGGACTCGGTGAAATCACCCTTGTGGACCTTGACGATATCTGCATCTCCAACACTAATCGGCAAATCCACACTCTCTCTCAGACCGTTGGTCAATCGAAGGTCAAGGTCATGGCAGAGCGGCTTCGCATGATTAATCCTGAATGCCACCTGAACGCAGAAAGCTACTTTCTTACCGACAAGACCCTCGAAAGCGTTCTTGAACGCCCACTCAGCGGAGTAATCGATGCGATTGATGCCGTACGTCCAAAATGCCTTCTCCTCGCTGAGTGCGTCAAAAGGGAGATTCCCATCATCACCTGTGGCGCGGCTGGTGGACGGCGTGACGCGACCCTCATCCGTATCGCTGATCTCAGCCGAACCTTCAATGACGCACTCCTCCATCAGGTGCGTAAGAACCTTCGTAGTAATCATGGCTTTCCCAGCGGCGAAGGCTCCCGGAAAAAATTTGGTGTCCGCGCCATATTCTCCCCGGAGGACACACAATACCCGCAAGGAGACGGTTGCGTCTCGAAAGAGCGCCCGTCTACTCAGGCTGCTGGCCTCCGCTGCGATGCCGGGCTGGGAGCAGTTACCCATGTCACGGCAACGTTTGGCCTCCTCGCGGCCGGAGAAATGATTAATTCCATGAGCTCACCCCCACACGAAAAAGGCGGCCAAAAGCCGCCTTCGTGATCTGAGATAACCCGAAGCTCCCTCGAGTTACTTGACGCCCTTCTTGGAGAGACGCGTTCCCCGAGTTGACCCCTGCCGGGCCTTGAACTTAGGGTTCGTCTTGTTAATGACGTAAAGTGTGCCGCGACGCTTCACGATCTGGCATCCAGCGTGTCGGCGCTTAAGGGAATTGAGAGAGGAGAGAACTTTCATGGCTCGTCCGGGAGGGGGGCGCACTTTACGGCGGATCAATTCTCTGTAAAGCCTATTCTTGGCTGCCTTTTTAGCCATTTCGGCACACTTGCGGTCGTCTGACAGGTATGACACCATCCCCGCAGCATCCTTTTATTCGGCTACTTTCACTGGCCCTTGTGGGCTTACCAAGACCGACATATGGCGGAAAACCCCATTCAGGAACCGGACCCTCCGTTTGACCTCTCTCTCCGGCCGCCGGGATTTGAGGAATTCCACGGTCAAGAGAAGGTAACCGAACGGCTCATGCTCATGGTCGAGGCTGCCCGTCAACGAGAAGACGTTCTAGAGCATATTCTCCTCTCGGGCCCTCCCGGGCTAGGCAAGACTACCCTTGCGAATATCATTGCAGGCGCAGCCCATTCCACGATCCACACAACCTCTGGACCACAGGTCGAAAAGGCGGGAGATCTCGCCGGGATCCTTACTAACCTGCAAAGGGGCGATGTCCTCTTTATCGACGAAATTCACCGTCTCCACCCTGCAATCGAAGAATACCTCTACCCGGCGATGGAGGACTATCGTCTGGATATAATTATCGATTCCGGACCTTCTGCCCGATCCATCCAGCTTAACCTTCCGAAATTTACTCTCGTGGGAGCAACTACACGGGCCGGCATGCTCACCGCTCCGCTACGATCTCGTTTTGGCCTCGTCAATCGGCTCGACTATTACAGCCTTGAGGAGCTCTCTACCATCATTATGCGTTCCGCCAGCTTGCTCGATATCCGAGTGGACGAAGGTGGGGCCCGGGCAATCGCTGCCCGCTCGAGAGGGACTCCCCGAGTCGCCAATAACCTTTTGCGATGGGTCAGGGACTACGCTCAGGTCCGCGCTGAGGGGCTTATCGATTCCGTCACAGCAGGAAAAGCCCTCGCGATGATCGAAATTGACGATGATGGGTTGGATGAGATGGACAAGCGAATCCTCGAAACGGTGATTTATAAATTTAATGGAGGACCAGTTGGACTGAGCTCCCTTGCTGTCGCGGTCGGAGAGGATTCCTCTTCACTGGAAGAGGTTAATGAACCCTTTCTGATCATGCAGGGGTTTCTTAAAAGAACCCCTAGGGGCCGTGTCGCCATGCCCTCAGCCTATCAGAAAATTGGGGCTGAGTTACCAGCAGGCGGAGGTCAGGGAGAGCTTCTCTAGGGAGTATACTTTCGGGCAGGCCCACAGCCTCTTCCGACGTTTATTCCGCCTTTCCCTTCTCTTCTCTCAGGCGCTTTTCCTTGCGGGCTTTACGCCGAGCTCTTTTCTCTGCCTTGCTCTCGGGCGATGCTGTCTCATCCGATTTTCTCTTGAGATCAGCCTTACGAGGAGACGGAGCCTCCTTGACGTCCTCCACTCCAACCAGCTTCTGGATCGAGACAGTCTTGAGCGGCATCTTACCCGGCGCACCCGGCGCCTGTGGGATCCCGGCGGGAAGTCCTGTCTCGAGAACGACGGTGGAGGCGACCTCCAAAGGCTGTCCCAGCTCGATATCAAATAGCATGGTTCCCGTCGCTTCCTTGACTTCGGTCCGAAGAATTTCGTCCTTCTTTTCGTCCTTCGCCTCCTTGGTCGCACCGCTCATGGAAACTCTGGCGACTTTGCGACCCTTATCCTCGATAATTTCCTCCAGCTTCAGAACATAACGAATAGTCACCTTGCCTCCAAGCTCTCCCATGGGCAAGTCCACGTCGGTCTTCCAGGTTTCGCCTACCTCGACGTTCTTACCCGGAAGATAGTCGGTACTCTGCCGCGCCATTGCCTCCAACTCTTCTTTTCCCATTCCCATTTGCCCGGCCCCTTTAAGATCGTCCAGACCTTCGGTAGCTACTAAACTACCATCCTTGCGATACACGGCAGCGAATTTTGTCTCTGTGAGTGGCTTCAGAACAGTCCCCAGCATTCCTCCCCTCTTCGCCGGATCCGAGGAATCGTACTCCATCTCCAGGCCCTGCATCTGCTGCTTCATTCGAACAGAGGCAAACGCGTGACCCACCTTGACTCCTTCCTTGTGGGGACTCACGTCATTGTGAACGCGTATTGTCATATTCGCCGTGGTTTCGATCAACCCCTGTCCAGGCAGAGGCATTTTCATCGAAGTATCGGCCGTATTATCGAAGATATAGCGTTTTCCCGGCTCCCACCGAAGCCTGAGCTCCACCGCCTTACTTGAAGGAGTTGCAAGGATCAGGGCAGCGAGAACAGCAATGCCAGTAGCGAAATTTGGGGTCATGAACCTCTTGTCGGACGGGAACGTGAAGGAAACAAGGGAAAATCCTGCCTCTTGGAGAACATTTTGGTTACAGTGTTTCTGTGAATACGGAACTGGGAGACCTTATTGACCGCTGCCGAACAGCTGGACTACGGCGAACAAAGGCCCTCGAGGTTCTTCTGGATACCCTCCTTGAGAATGAACGCCCCATCACCCTCGCCGGTCTGGCGGAATCGCACCTTCTCTCCTCACAATGCGACAAAGCGACAATTTATCGGCTGCTTCACCGGCTAACCGACGCAGGCATTGTGCGCAGGCTCGGACTACACAAGCGAGCGGCCTACTTTACCCTCATTTTGCCCGAGCGGCGTTGCGACTACTTGATCTGTACTGAATGCGGGACTATTTCACTGGTCGATGCACCTTGCCCGGTCCATGACCTGCAAAATGAGATCCGCAACAAAACAGGCTACTTGAATCTCTATCACGAGCTTGAGTTCTTTGGCACTTGCCCCAAGTGTGCCGCCTAGCTCCCGTCATTCGGCATGCCTTCCGACGAAGTGGACAGCCTGATTGAGGCATTCCTCGAATTTCTCTCGGTGGAAAAGAACGTTTCTCCCCGAACGCTTTCCAATTATGAACATGCACTTCGGGCGTTTCGAAGTTGGTCAGGAGACCGGTTCTCCAAGTGGGAGAATTGTGATCCGGACCATTTCCGCTCCTATCTCTTCGACTGCATGAAGCAGGAGCTCGCACGGTCAACAATTCGGCTCCACTTTTCAGCACTACGCTCTTTCTACAAGCATCTCGTCTCTCGCCACGGGCTGCCAAAAAGCCCGGTCGCGGAAATTCAACTCCCCAAGCTCGAGCGCCAGCTTCCCGTTGTGATGACCCTCAGTCAGATTGAACAACTCCTGGAACTCCCCGCAAAGATACCGAGGGAAAAGCAGGCTCCACCGTGGCAAGCCCTCAGAGATACCGCCATTCTGGAACTATTCTACTCAACCGGGCTACGCCTTGCCGAACTGGCTGACCTTGAGGTGAGTGACCTCGAAAATCTCTCAGATACCCTGAGAGTAGTTGGCAAAGGTTCGAAGGAGCGTCTCGTTCCGATCGGATCTCACGCCATGAAGGCGATCGAAGCCTACCGTCAAGCCGCCAAGGTGACAGATGGGCCGCTGTTTGTATCCAAGCTGCGCAAGCGCCTCTCCACCCGCTCGATAAATAGCCTGTTGAAAAAATACCTCCGGCATTCCGATATTCCTTTCAATATTACGCCTCACAAACTCCGACACTCCTTCGCCACTCATCTCCTCGATGCAGGCGCGGACCTTCGCAGTGTGCAGGCACTACTCGGCCACTCTTCTCTGTCCACAACCCAGATTTACACGCACGTGACGAAAGAGCGCCTGAGAGAGGCATACGACCAGGCCCATCCCCGTGCGACCTAGAAACTCGGACGATCTCTGGATCCCATGGTTCGGCTTTGCTCGACAAGAAAAAGGGGAGCCCTAAGGCTCCCCTTTTCGTTAATTAAATATCAGTGAGATGACTTAGAATCCGAAGCCGACCTTCACACCAGCGAAGGTCTCGTCGCCGTCAGCGCCATCGATAATGTGGGTGACGTGAGGAGTCACGGTAATGCTGTCGGAAGCTGCGATTGAGAGCCCCGCAGTAACACCATAGTAAGTGTCACGTGGGCCATCATCGAAGTGACCGAGCACACCAGTCAGGCCGAGGGTCATATTACCGGAAACTTCCATGCTGTAGCCAGCAGTGATCTCCCAGTAGATATCGTGATCGTAGTTGTCACTCTCATCGTAGAAGGCACCGACACTCAGATCGATTCCTCCGAGAGCAGTTTCTAGTTTGGCGTAGGGCTCAAGATCATTTGCATCAGTGAGTCCGCCAAAATAGGAGTAGCTGGTCACACCAACGGAGAGGTCGAGGTTGTCCGAGAGGGACTTGCTCGCCGAGGCGGAAATGTCCAACTCGTTACCACCGTCGAAGGAGGCGAGCCAGAGCCCTGCTGCCCAGTCAAAGGAGTTTCCGCTACCGGAAACTCCGATCGTGGCATCAAAGAGGTCAGCTCCATTGTTGGCTCCACGGAAGACGTAGTCAGAAGTATAACCAGCGCCGATACTAGTTTCGATGTCAGCTTGAGCGGTGCTCAGCAGGGACAGGGAAACTCCTGCAAGTGCAAGAACATGTGTAGGTCTCATAACGGCGAGGAGCGAAACATAGCTTCGGCCGAGATCAAAGGACAAAGATACATTAAAGTTAAACATCAGCTTATATTTACTTTGTTTGCGTGCGAATGTGGCCCCGTTCGCCAACTGGGACTCGCGACCCTGTAATACAAAGGAAAGGAGCTGGCTCTCGCGAACCAGCCCCTGCAGAGAGATCTAGGAAATTGGCGCTATTAATCCAGTGAATAGGCGCTTTCGCCATGCACACTCTTGTCCAAGCCTTCGTTTTCTTCTTCCTCAGAGACCCGGAGACCGGTTGTCGCCTTCAAAATAAAGACGATGACCACCGTTCCTACCACGGAGAGGGCCGCAGTGACCCCCACACCGATGAGCTGAGTCTTGAGCTGCGCTCCAACGTTCTCGACACCGGAACCCCCGAAAGTACTCGTGCCTAGCACTGCGAGGAGAATTGAGCCCATGATACCCCCCACTCCGTGGACCGCGAAGACATCGAGAGTGTCGTCGATCCCCAGCTTGTCTTTCACAAAACCACAGGCGAAATAGCAGACCACTCCGGCGAGAACGCCTAGAATGAGAGCTCCGACCGGCCCAACATTCCCGGAAGCCGGGGTAATGGTGGCTAGTCCAGCCACCATCCCGGTCACGATCCCTACCAACCCGGCCTTACCGGTCTTGATTTTCTCGATGACCATCCAAGTGAGGCTCGCGGTAGCTGCCGCAATATGGGTCACCAGCATGGTGAGGCCAGCGGCTTCATTGGCGGCAACTTGGCTACCGGCATTAAATCCAAACCAGCCCACCCAGAGCATCGCGGCACCGATCATGACCATTCCCGGGTTATGGGGTGGTTGCACGTTTTTCGGAAAGCCCTTGCGAGGTCCGAGCATCTTGGCAAGGACGAGGGCGGACACTCCCGCGGTGGTATGAACCACAATTCCGCCAGCAAGATCCGGGGTACCCGCCTCGAGCATCCATCCAGCGGAAGACCAGACCCAGTGAGCCACGGGCACATAAACAATAGTGAGCCAGAGAGCCGTAAAAAGAAGCACCGCGCCGAAACGCATGCGCTCCACGAAGGCTCCCACCACAAGAGCCGGAGTAATGATCGCAAACGTCATCTGGAACATGACGAACACTGTTTCAGGGAAATCTCCGCCGTTCAGACCTTCCACTCCATTGAGAAACAAGTGCTGAAGGTCCCCCAGAAACGCGTTTCCGTCAGAAAAGGCGAAACTGTAGAGATATACCACCCAGAGAATAGAGGCTAGGCAGGCAATGGCGAAGCAGTGCATGAGCACGCTGAGGACGTTCTTGGCTCGAACGAGACCCCCATAAAACAGGGCCAGACCAGGTAAGGTCATGAACAGGACCAGCACCGTAGCAGTGATCATCCAGGCTGTATTTCCAGAGTCGAGAACAGGCGGAGCCTCCTCGGCCCCTGCCGCGGTGCCGGTGAGGGACAAAAGAAGTCCTCCCCCGATTAGTAGTTTTATCAAGTTTCTTAGGTTTTTCATTTGGTAGGAGTGTGTAACTAGCGGGTTAATATTAAGCACATTCCATGCCAAATATGCTCACAGCCCCTCTAAACATCCCTTTCCCGACCCCTTTTTTCTGAAGTTGGCACGCTGAATGCTCCCCTCCCCTGAATTCAATTCAGAACACAGCACACCAACCGATGAAAATTCGATCAAACACTAGCCTACTGGCACGATTCCGAACTCTCCTGGCAGGGACGTTTCTCCTGCTAGCGATTCTGGCACCCCCAACGGCATTTGCCGAAGAAGAAACTCCCACACCCATCGCCGACGTGGAGGGAATTGCTGAATTCGAAGCCATGCTCGCCAAAGCGGAGGAGTTTGTGAAGGCTGGAGACGAAGCCGAATGGTCCGACTTCGTCACCGAGGACGCAGACACTGCGTGGGGCCTGATCTCCGGTCTAGCCGGGTCTGAGGATTCCGCCGTCGTAGACGGGGAAACGGTTAGCGTGGGGGAATATGTGACAGGCAAGCTCAACGGAGCCTCCGCCGAGGTCAACGACGCCATCTACGCTAATGTGTGGAGCAATGCCGATGCCCTCACCCCGTGGCTCACCCACAATATCTGGGTGCTCATCGCGGCCTTCCTCGTGTTCATCATGCACCTCGGCTTCGCCACCCTGGAGTCCGGCCTGTGCCAGAAGAAGAACACGGTCAACATTCTCTTCAAGAACTGCTGGATCATTTCGGTCGGCATCCTTCTCTACTTCCTGTGGGGCTTCAACGCTCACTACCCGGGATGGGAGAACGGGTTCTTCCCGATCGGAAGCTCTGCTTCATACGGCGCCAACGAGTTGCTGACCCATGCCACCAATCTCTACCACTCGTCCTACACATGGTGGACCGACTTCATCTTCCAGGCGATGTTCGCCGCAACCGCCGCGACGATTGTCTCCGGAGCGGTGGCAGAGAGGGTAAAGCTTTCGAGCTTCCTGATCTTCTCCGCCATCCTTGTTGGCTTCGCCTACCCCTGGGTCGGCTCCTGGCACTGGGGCGGCGGCTTCCTCGCCAACCTTGATACCGCCTTCTACGACTTTGCCGGATCGACAGTGGTGCACGCCTTCGGAGGCTTTGCTGCCCTTGCCTGCGTCCTCGTCCTTGGACCGCGCCGCGGGAAATACACGAAGAACGGCATCAAGCCCATCCTCGGCCACAGCATGCCGCTCGCCGCGATCGGTGCCTTCCTCCTCTTCCTTGGTTGGTTCGGGTTCAATGGCGGTTCCGTCCTTGCAGCTGAGCCGCACCTCGTCTCTCTCGTCTTCGTCACGACCGCCCTTGCTGCGGTAGGTGGAGCACTCGGTGCCATGATTATCGCCTGGATAGTGACAAAGAAGCCGGATCTGTCCATGGCCCTCAACGGATTCCTCGCTGGTCTTGTGGGGATCACGGCCGGTGCCGATGCAATCTCCCCGACAATGTCCATCCTCGTGGGACTCATCGCCGGAGCGATCGTGGTGTTCTCCGTCATCATGCTGGACAAGCTCAAGATCGACGATCCGGTCGGAGCCATCTCCGTCCACGGCACCTGCGGTATCTGGGGAACGCTCGCTGTGGCCTTCTTCGGAGGTGCCAGCCTCGTCTCTCAGGTCATCGGGATCGTGGCTGTGTGCGGCTTCGCCTTCGTCTTCTCCCTCGTGGTATTCGGTGTCATCAAGGTGGCCATCGGCGTAAGGGTAGAGGAAGAAGAGGAGATCCAGGGCCTCGATGTGGCCGAGCATGGAATTCCTGCCTATGCGGCAGAAAGTGCCGAAATCTAATTTCTTGGAGCACCGAATCAAAAGGCCGTGGAGCAATCCACGGCCTTTTTCATGTTGCGGGCAAGGCTCTCCTGCTTTGCTCTCAAGCCCACCGATGCGACTTCTGCTCATTGACAATTCCAACACCCGGACAAAGTTCGCGGTGTTACATTCTGTTGATGGTCCTCTGGAGGCGCACCATATCGCAACCACCGATATCTGCCCTTCCTTCATCAAGACCCTCGACGACCTCGATTTTGAAGCGGTAGTCCTTTCCTCCGTCGTTCCTGAGAAGGCCGCCCTGTTCCGGGAGGTTCTGTCCCCTGCACCTCTGCATGAAATTTCGTGCAGGAGCGATCTGCCCATCCATATCACCTACCCTGAACCAGAGCAGATCGGAGCTGACCGTCTCGCCAATGCCGTGGCAGCGCATGCCCGGGTCGGCGCCCCGGCAATCGTGGTCGACTTCGGGACCGCGGTCACCTTTGATGTCCTCGGTGGAACGAGAACGGAGGGAAGCTACCTTGGTGGCGTGATCGCCCCGGGACTGCCTTCCATGACGGACTACCTCCACCAGAGTACTGCTCTTCTCCCGGAGATTGATTTGCAGGAACCTTCCTCCGCGATCGGAAAGTCCACCACCGAAGCCATGCGCTCAGGAGCGGTCCACGGCTACCGCGGAATGGTGCGGGGAGTGCTTCGGGCAATTCGAAACGAATTGGACGAAACTCCAACTGTCATTGCCACCGGCGGTGATGCCAGCCTCATCGCAGCTGGACTGCCAGAGATCATGGAGGTTGTTCAGAACCTTACCCTCCGGGGGATTTATCTGATCGGAGAGCGCAACCTTGCCTGAGCGGGAGAAGAGGCTTCTTCCTTACCTCCCTGTATCAGAATTCAGGAGAGAATCCTTTCAATTGCCGTTCGGCTCTCCTCGAATACGGAATCCTCCATCACCGGCTCTATTCGTTCTGGAGGAGGAACCGGGAGATTCACCCACGTGCGACAGCCCCCGTAGCCTTTGGCATAGGGCAGGGTAAAAGGCTCGGTTCGGTAGACCCGGACCAGCGCGCAGTGGATTTGCTGCACATCCCCGCAGTCAAAGCGCTCTCTCACGAGGTCCTCAGTCCAGATGTGGAAGGGCTCCAAGGCCTTGACCTGATTCCAATCGCTCAGCGTTCGGGCCCACACTGCCTCACACCAGACCTCGAAAAACACCTCCTCCCCTACTTCCCACTCGTCTGTTTTCCCTCCCGGAGGCTGCAGATCCCGGATCTGGGCCGCCTGGGCATGAAAGCGAGTCGGAAAAAGGACGAAGGCATCATGGCGGAAAGAGAACCCTTTTCTCCCTTCATGAATACCTCCTTTGCGTAACAGAAGTTGTTGCCGCCCCTCCAACAGAGCGTCACATACAGCCATCCATTCCTTGTATCCGACGCATTGGTTCACCCGGTAATTCAGGGTCGGATTGGCATGATGTCAAAATAATCCGTTTCCAATTAGGCGCCCTTCATCATATGCCACCAGTCGTGCCCGGCAAACCTCAACAGACTCATACCTTCCAAGCGGTTGGAAAAACGGAGGCTCCCCTTTCACTCAGGGAAGGAGGAACGCTGGACTCAGTTCAACTCTCTTACCAGTCCTGGGGGACCCTCAACTCTGGGAAATCAAATGCTATTCTGATCTTCCACGCTCTCTCGGGGTCGCAAAATGTCACAGGAGAAACCCCAGAGGTTCCGGAAGCAGGCCAATTCTGGAACGGAGAGGTCAAAGAAGGATGGTGGGACGGACTCGTCGGGCCAGGGAAAGCAATCGATACTGATCAATACTTTGTCGTCTGCTTTAATCTGCTTGGCGGATGTTATGGTTCAACCGGGCCTTCCTCGGTGAATCCGGGAACTGGAGCCCCCTATGGCTCGACTTTCCCTCACCTGTCCATTTCGGACCAAGCCTCGGTAGCGAGCCTTTTCTTGGACCACCTCGGGATCGAGCGCCTCCATGCCGTAGCCGGGCCCTCGGTCGGAGGACTTGCCGCGCTGACGTTCGCAACGAATTTCCCAGATCGGGTGAAGACCGTTATCTCTATCGCAAGCGGTATCCGTACCACCGTCCTGAACCGACTCATCCTTTTCGAGCAGATCCTTGCGATCGAAAATGATCAACACTTCAACGGTGGGGATTACTATGATGCGAACCATCCTGACATCGGCCTCGCTCTTGCCCGGATGATCTCTCACAAAACCTTCGTCCATCTCGATGCCATCGAACGCAGGGCAAGACGCGACGTCCTACAGCAGGAAGATGTCCTCTCGTGGTATCAGGTGCGGGACCCCTTCCAGAGCTACATGCTCTACCAGGGAAAGAAGTTCGTTCAACGCTTCGACGCCAATACCTACCTTCGCATCATCGACATGTGGTCACGGTATGATGCTGTCCGCGAGGGCGATGCGGAAAACTATCGCGATCTCCTGACGCGATGTGCGCAGGCTGGTCAGCGATTTCTCGTATTCTCCATCGACTCTGATTTCTGCTTCTACCCGGAGGAACAGGGTGAGCTGGTTCTGGAACTGGAGAAGGCCGGTATTGAGCCTGTTCACATCACGGTGCATTCCGATCGAGGTCACGATTCCTTCCTGCTCGAGCCCTCCCTCTATGCGCCGCATATTCACTATGCGCTAAGGGACTAGGAAGTCGCCCGACCGAAACCGAGCCACGTTATTTCCCGGAGTCACCTCCGCCGCGCTGACGAAGCGCTTCGAACAGACAAACTCCCGTGGCCACGCTGACATTGAGGCATTCCACCTTTCCTCGCATGGGGATCTGAACGAGAAAATCGCACTTCTCCTCCGTCAGGCGGCGTAATCCGGCTCCCTCGGCGCCCATCACGATCCCAACAGGCCCATTGAGATCGACGTCAAACAGGCTCTCTCCGCCCCGGTCAGAAGTCCCCACCAGCCATACCCCTAAATCCTTAAGCTCCTCCATCGTCCGGGCCAGATTGGTAACCCGCATGAAGGGAACATGGTCTGCCGCTCCAACTGAGATGCGTCTCACAACCTCGGTAATTCCAACCGCTCGATCTCTCGGCGCGATGACGAGATCAACTCCGGCACCATCGGCGCTTCGCAGGATCGCACCGAGATTGTGCGGATCCTGGACTCCATCAAGAACCAAGACAAAGGGGCGGCTGCTCCGCTCGAGAATCTCGCGAAGATCCCCTTCCGGCACAGACTGCTTACTCGAACCGCCGGCGCTATGCTGGTTGGCTCGGGCGCCAGATCTGGGCTTCTGCCGGGCCATCGAGTCAGGAGTCAACGCTCATCAGTCTGCATCCGGTCTTCTCCCGACCGGTGCTGACTGATGACTGAATTGGTGTCTCAGGCCGTCTCGAGGTCAACTTGTGGTTCTTCCTCTTCCACCTGAGGCTCAGGCTCTTCCACCGTGAACTCAATGTCGACGTCCCGATGAGTATCAAAGCCAGTTCCCGCAGGAATCAGGTGACCCATGATGACGTTCTCCTTGAATCCATTGAGATAGTCGACCTTACCGAGCGTAGCAGCTTCAGTGAGGACGCGGGTAGTATCCTGGAAGGAGGCAGCGGAAATGAAGGACTCCGTTTCAAGGGAGGCCTTGGTAATTCCAAGAAGAACAGGCTCGGCTTCTGCCGGCTTACCACCCTGCTCAATAATCTCCTCATTCTCTCTCTGGAAGGTGGAACGCTCCACCTGCTCTCCCCAGAGGAAGGAGGTGTCTCCCTGCTCGCTGATTTTCACCTTTCTGAGCATCTGTCGGATGATGATCTCAATGTGCTTGTCGTTGATCTCCACGCCCTGCGCGCGGTAGACCGACTGCACCTCGTTCACGAGGTGAGCTTGGAGTTCCTGCCTGCCACAAGCTTCGAGAAGGTCTTCCGGAGCAACAGGCCCTTCCGTGATCTGTTCACCACGGGCAATGGAGTCTCCTTCCGCCACAATCATGTGCCGGCCCATGGGAACGAGGTGATCTACGGATTCTCCTGTTTCCTCATCAGTAACGATGACTTTCTTCTTACCTCGGACATTCGGTCCGAATGAAATTACCCCGTCAATCTTGGCAATCACACATGCATCCTTAGGTCGGCGCGCCTCAAAGAGTTCCGCAACCCTTGGTAGACCACCGGTAATATCCCGAGTCTTAGCTACCTTTCTTGGGGTCCGCGCAAGCTGAGTTCCCCCAGTGATCTTCTTCTTCTCCTTCACCGACAGGTGCGCACCTACAGGAATGGAGTAGCTCGCCAGCACCTCCCCAGAGTCGGGAGCGACAATCACCACCTGAGGATGAAGATCCTCCTTATGCTCGGTGACGGTCATCCCCTTCTTTCCGGTCTCCTTGTCGGTCTCGGTCTGAACGGTAATTCCCGGAATCATATCCCGAAACTCAACCACTCCGGATTTCTCCGTAATAATGGGAACACTGTGTGGGTCCCATGTGGCGATCTGACCGCCCTTACTTACCTCCTCACCGTCTTTCACGGAAATGATAGAACCGATCACGATCTTGTGCGACTCGAGCTCAAGCCCGTTCTTGTCGCGGATCGAAATACTTCCATTCTTGTTCAGCACCACGAAGTTCCCATCCGTATCTTCGACAACTCGAAGATCTACGTAATGAAGAATCCCCTTCGCACGTGACTCGATAAAGGGCTGCTTGTTGACACCCACCGCCACACCACCGGAGTGGAAGGTCCGCATGGTCAACTGCGTTCCAGGCTCTCCAATTGACTGGGCTGCGATAATTCCCACCGCTTCACCAATCTTGGTGAGCTTCCCAGTTGCCAAATTCAGGCCATAGCAGGCCTGGCAGCACCCTCTCTTGGATTCGCAGGTGAGAGCGGAGCGAATCTTCAACCGCTCATGCCCGATGTCCTCGATCCGGTTGGCTTTCTCTTCGGTAATCAACTCATTCACTTCGACGATCACCTCATTGGAGACCGGATCGACGACCCGCTCACAGGAAACTCGGCCGTAGATTCGAGTTGAAAGAGGAGCGGACTCCTCATCACCAGAGTAGATTGTTTCCACATACAGTCCCTGCACGGTTCCGCAATCAGGCTCGGTGACGATCACATCCTGCGAGACGTCCACCAGCTTCCGCGTCATATACCCGGAGTCCGCAGTCTTGAGCGCTGTATCAGCCAGACCTTTCCGCGCACCGTGAGTCGAGATGAAGTATTCCAGCACCGAGAGACCCTCTCGGAAATTCGACGTAATGGGCCGCTCAATAATTTCTCCGGATGGCTTGGCCATGAGACCCCGCATCCCGGAGAGCTGCTTAATCTGGTTCTTATTACCCCGCGCACCGGAATCTACCATCATGAAGAGTGGGTTAGCCATCTCCCCCCCCTCGTTGAATTCCAGCTTCCTGAAGAGGACATTCGCAATGTTGTCCGTCGCCCGGGTCCAGATATCAACGACCTTCTGATAGCGTTCGCCGTCAGTAATAATACCGTTCCGATAATGCTTGGAGACCTTTTCGATTTCCGCGTAAGCCTTCTTGATCTCCGATTCTTTTTCCTCGGGGATCACCATGTCCACAATCCCGATTGAGCACCCGGAACGGGTTGCTTCCTCGAAACCAAGATTCTTGAGATTGTCGAGGGTCGTGACTGTTCCGGACTGCCCAGCAACCTGATAGCACCGCCAGATGATGTCTCCGATCTGCTTCTTGCCCACCGTCTGGTTAATGAAACCAAGACCTTCTGGCCACATTTCATTGAAGCGGACCCGGCCAGGAGAGGTGACAAGCATCTTACTCTCCTTGTCTCCGAAAATGGTATCCTTCCCGTAGTCCGGATTACGAACCCTGATCCAGTCGTGCCGGCTGACCTTGCGAGACGATAGAGCATAGTCTACCTCGCTCGGGCTTTCGAAAGTCGGGACCCTGTCCTCAGGCCCGGGCTGCGAATTGGGCCGGGTGTAGGTAAGATAGTATGTTCCCAGAATGATATCCTGCGAGGGCGTGGTGATCGGCCGACCACTCGCCGGGGAGAAGATGTTGTTAGGAGCCAGCATGAGCTGCCGGGCTTCCAGCTGCGCCTCTACTGACAGAGGAACGTGAACCGCCATCTGGTCGCCGTCAAAGTCAGCGTTGTATGCTGAGCATGTAAGAGGGTGCAACCGGATGGCCGATCCCTCGATCAACACTGGCTCGAAAGCTTGGATAGAAAGACGGTGAAGGGTCGGAGCCCGGTTCAACATCACAGGATGTCCCTTGGTCACTTCCTCAAGAATGTCCCACACATCCGTTGTCTTGCGGTCGATCATCTTCTTCGCCGAGCGCACCGTATGACAGTGCCCCAACTCCTTCAGACGGCGGATAATAAAGGGCTCAAAGAGAGCCAGCGCCATCTTCTTTGGCAAGCCACACTGGTGCATCTTGAGCTCAGGCCCGATCACGATCACGGAACGGCCGGAGTAATCTACTCGCTTCCCAAGCAGGTTCTGGCGGAAACGTCCTCCTTTACCCTTAAGCATGTCAGAGAGAGACTTAAGCGGGCGATTACCTGCGCCCGTTACCGCGCGACCATGTCGCCCGTTATCGAAGAGCGCATCCACAGCCTCTTGGAGCATTCTTTTCTCGTTCCGGATAATCACCTCGGGAGTTTTCAACTGAAGAAGATTCTTCAGACGGTTATTCCGGTTGATGACTCTGCGGTAGAGATCGTTAAGGTCCGAGGTAGCAAAGCGGCCACCCTCCAAGGGAACGAGTGGTCGCAGATCCGGTGGAATCACGGGTAAGACCGTCATGATCATCCACTCGGGACGGGAATTGGAGTCCCTGAAGCCTCCCGCAAGCCTGAGCCGCTTGGCCAGCTTCTTGCGGGTCTGCTTTGAGCGGGTATTCTCCATCGCTTCCTCAAGCTCCACAATGATATCATCGAGCACGCACTGGCTGAGGAGATCACGGATCGCTTCGGCGCCCATGGCGGCCCGGAAACTATCCTCGCCGTAATCTTCCTCCGCGTCACGCAGGTCGGCCTCCGGGAGTAACTGGCCCCGCTCGAGCGGAGTCTTCCCTGGGTCGGTGACCATGTAATCTTCGTAATAGATCACCCGCTCGAGATCCCGCGCACTCATATCGAGCATGAGGCCAATACGGCTGGGCATGCACTTATAGAACCAGATATGGGTCACCGGAACTGCGAGCTCGATATGACCCATCCGCTCACGCCGTACACGGGAAAGAGTGACCTCAACCCCGCACCGGTCACAAATGACGCCCTTGTGCTTGATTCTCTTATACTTTCCACAAGCACACTCCCAGTCACGGGTTGGCCCGAAGATCCTCTCGCAAAAGAGCCCTCCCTTCTCAGGCTTGAACGTCCTGTAGTTAATCGTCTCCGGATTCTTGACCTCGCCCCGGCTCCATGACCGGATCACATCCGGGGAGGAGACTGTTATGGATACCTGATCAAAGGCTTCGGCCTTTTCGTCTACCCCGTAGAGCTCACGCAGATTGGTTTCAACACTCATTATTTTGTAAAATCGCTGGTTTCAGTTTCGTTAGCCGGGTCTCAGAGAGTGAGGTCATCAAGGTTGAAGTCCCCGCCATCGGCAACCTCTGCTCCACGCCGGCCGGGCCGCACATCAAGTCCGAGAGATTGCATTTCCTTAATCAACACATTGAAGGATTCCGGAGTGCCGGCTTCGAGAGTATTATCTCCCTTGACGATGGCCTCGTAAATCCGAGTCCTGCCCTGCACATCATCGGACTTCACGGTCAGTAGTTCCTGAAGGGTGTAAGCTGCACCATAGGCTTCGAGAGCCCAGACCTCCATCTCTCCGAACCGCTGTCCTCCATACTGAGCCTTTCCTCCCAACGGCTGCTGGGTAACAAGGCTGTAGGGGCCAACCGCCCGAGCGTGGATCTTATCAGCCACGAGGTGACCGAGCTTCAGCATGTAAATCTGTCCAACCACAACTGGCTGGTCGATCGCATCACCTGTTCGGCCATCGAAGAGATTACTCTTTCCTCCGGTGGAGCCATCCTTGCCGTCACCGATCCAGGTAAACCCAGGCCCAGGCTGCTCATCAGCTTTTCTTTCACGAGCCTTTTCAGTTCCATCGCCAATCATTTTCGTTCCATCAACCTTCTTGGCTTCGGACATGTATTCCCAGATCTTGTCTTCCGGAATTCCATCGAAAATGGGTGTAGCGACCGTAAACCCAAGGGCCTTGGCAGCGACTCCGAGGTGAGTTTCAAGAACCTGACCAACATTCATTCGGGAAGGAACCCCCAAAGGATTGAGGCAGATATCAACCGGAGTCCCATCATGAAGATAAGGCATGTCCATCTCAGGAACGATCACAGCAACCACTCCCTTGTTTCCGTGACGCCCTGCCATCTTATCACCGACGGAGAGTTTCCGCTTTGCGCTGACAAAGACTTTGACCTCTTTGATAACGCCGGGGTCAATTTCATCGCCGCTCTCAATCTGGTCAAGACGCCGCTCACGGTCAGCGTCAAGCTCTCCAAATCGACCTTCGAAAGAGCTGATGATCTCAAGAATCTTGTTACGTATCGGGCTCGGGTCAATTTCGATATGATCGTAAACTGCGGCTAGTTTCCGAAGAAGAGTCTTAGTGATCTTCCGGTTCGCAGGGATGATGATTTCCCCGCTCTGGGCATTGACGACGTCCAAGGGTATTTTCTCCCCAAGCAGAATGTCGGAAAGCTTTTCGGTCAGCTGGTCCGTGAGCTGGTCCTTCTTCTTCTTGTAATCATCGTTAATTTTCTTCAGCTGCTTTTTCATTTCAGCCGGATTGACTTCTTCCGAACGCCTCCGGGCCATCCCATGGGTCGCAATACGAATATCCTGGACGATCCCTGTGCACCCGGAGGGTACCCGGAGGGAGGTGTCCTTCACATCGGCAGCCTTTTCCCCGAAGATCGCGCGAAGAAGCCTCTCTTCCGGAGCCAGTTCCGTCTCGCTCTTCGGCGTGATTTTGCCTACCAGAATATCACCGGGTCTAACTTCCGCACCCACTCGCACGATACCGTC
>DFWB01000095.1:0-11696 GCA_002380675.1 Akkermansiaceae bacterium UBA4145 | reverse complement strand
GGGCCTAACTTGGTATCTCGAGCGGCAACTTCGAACTCACTGATGTGAATCGAGGTATAGACGTCCTCTTTAACGAGACGTTCCGAAATGACAATCGCATCCTCAAAGTTGTATCCATTCCAAGGCATGAAGGCCACAAGCACGTTCCGTCCAAGAGCCAGTTCCCCATCATCGGTGTTGGGCCCATCGGCTATGATCTGACCGTTTTTGATTTTATCACCAGACCTGACCAGTGGCTTCTGATTGATACAGGTTCCAGCGTTTGAACGCATAAATTTCCTAAGAGGGTACACGTAGGTGCCCTTTTCCGGCTTCGTCTTCACCGATTCCGGCTCACTGAGAAAGCGCTCGTCCGAAACCGGCAAGGTTCCGTCCTTGGTCGTAACGATGTATTCCGCTGTTGCAGCTGCAACGACGCCATCCGCTTCCGAAACAATCACGGATCGTGAATCCCGGGCAGCTTTCTCCTCCAGACCGGTGCCCACGAAGGGAGCCTCCGAAACCAGCAGGGGCACTCCCTGACGTTGCATGTTCGACCCCATGAGGGCCCGGTTCGCATCGTCATGCTCCAGGAACGGAATCATCCCTGCCGCCACCGAAACAAGCTGCTTCGGAGAAACGTCCATATAGTCGACCTTTTCAGGTTCCATCTCGAGGAATTCGCCCCGTTCCCTTGCGGTGACACGCTTGTTGGCGAAGGTGCCATCCTTATTGATCGGGTTGTTGGCCTGGGCGATAATGAATGTCTCCTCCTGATCCGCTGTGACGTATTCGATCTGGTTGCTGACCTTCCCTTTTTTAACCTTGCGATATGGTGTTTCAATGAATCCAAATTCATTGATCCGCGCGTAGGTACACATCGAATTGATGAGTCCGATGTTAGGTCCCTCTGGAGTCTCAATCGGGCAGATTCGTCCGTAGTGTGAGGGGTGCACATCCCGAACCTCAAAACCGGCGCGATCACGGTTGAGACCACCTGGCCCGAGTGCCGAAAGACGCCTCTTGTGAGTGAGCTCCGCCAGAGGGTTGGTCTGGTCCATGAACTGGCTCAACTGGCTACGGCCAAAGAAATCCCGTACGACCGCGCTGAGAGCCTTTGGGTTAATCAGCTTCTGCGGTGTCATCCCCTCGATGTTCACATCGAAAAGAGTCATCCGCTCCTTGACCAGACGCTCCGTTCTGGCCAGTCCAACCCGGCATTGATTAGCCAGCAGCTCGCCAACCGCGCGCACACGCCGGCTCCCAAGGTGATCGATGTCGTCAATTGTCCCGTCTCCCTTCTTGAGGTTGAGGAGATACTTAACGGCGTTGAGGAAATCTTCCGCTACCATGATGCGTTCCGAAGAATCCACATCGATCTTGAGCTTCTGGTTGATCTTGTAGCGACCAACACGTGTGAGGTCGTACTTCTTCGGGTCGAAGAACAGGCGCTTCAGGAGAGCTCTGGCATTCGCCGCCGTCGGCGGATCACCGGGCCGCAGCTTCTTGTAAATATCCTTGAGTGCACTTTCCTCATCTTCAGCCGGATCTTTCCGGAGAGATTTGAGCAGAATTTCATCATCCCGGGAGTCAACCACTTCGATCGTCTTGATCTTAAGGGCCAGCAACTGTCGTACCACCCCGATTGTCAGAGGGTCGTAGGCGCGAGCCACGACGAGGTCTCCGTCCTTAATGTCCTCGAAGAGAACCATTGGACTGAGTTCCTCCTCATCCATTGACTCACTGAGCTTCAGCTTCTTGACCTTGTAAAACTGTTCGATGAGTTCCCGCTCGCTGGGATACCCAAGGGCTCGCAGGAAGGTCGTTGCGAGGAACTTACGACGACGACGACGACGGTCGAGGTAGACGTAAAGAAGGTCATTGGTATCAAATTGGACCTCCAGCCAGGATCCCCGGTCCGGAATAATCCGGAAAGAGTGAAGAATCTTCCCGTTAAGGTGAACCGACTTCTCGAAGCAAATACCGGGAGAGCGGTGCAACTGGGAAACAATAACGCGCTCTGCGCCATTGATGACGAAAGTTCCCCGGCGGGTCATCATAGGTAATTCGCCCATGTAGACTCGCTCTTTCTTGGTCCCTGTTTCGTCCTTGAGCTTGAACGTCACGTAGAGGGCCGCGCTGAAGGTCTCTCCCGTGCGAAGGGCCTCGAGAGCCGTGATCTTGGACTCCTCGATATCGTAAGCGATGAAATCCAACTCGATGGTTTCATCGTAACTAGTGATCGGGAACACCTCCTTGAAAACAGCCTGCAGGCCGGTCTCCGTGCGCTGGGACGGGGCGATGTCCTGCTGCAGAAAGTCCTCGTAGGATTTACTTTGAACCTCGATGAGGTTGGGCGGTTCAATAACTTCTTCGATGTTTCCGAAGTAACGACGGTCGGCCATGGTGGTCTTTCTCGTTGATGGGATGGCGCCATCCTTGCGGGATGACGATTTTCTATGTTGTCGGCAGGAACCCTTCCACTCCACCCAGCGCTAGCAGGATTTCGGGGAGTCGGGATATCTAAATGTTCGTGAGTCCGGAGTTTCTGCTCCGACTTCAGATTCCTCTCCCTCTTGTTTCGTGGAAGTTGAACCTGAAGTCGAACCAGGCGGTTCTGCCGAGGCCCGATCAAAGGCCCCGGCAGAAGAAAGCCGGTTACTTCAGCTCGACCGTGGCACCAGCCTCTTCGAGCTTGGACTTGGCAGCCTCGGCGTCGTCTTTGGAAGCACCCTCCAGCACATTGACCGGGGCACTCTCGACGAGCTTCTTGGCATCGGCGAGTCCCAGTCCGCTGGCAACTTCACGCACGGCCTTGATGACCTGGATCTTGTTACCCCCGGCGCTCTCGAGAGACACGTCGAAGCTTGTTTTCTCTTCTGCTGCCTCAGCCTCTGCTGGTGCAGCGACCGCGACAGCGGCAGCGGGAGCTGCAGCGCTTACGCCCCAGTCCTCTTCCAGTTTTTTTACCAACTCGGAAGCTTCCAGAACGGTAAGCTTGCCGAGTTCTTCTGCGATTGTATTGATATCAGCCATTGTATTTTTATTTTCGGTATCGTCGTTTACGGAGCTCCGTGTCGTTTCAGACCACCAGCCGGCGGCCCGACGAGGAACCATCTGTGTTTACAAGTCTTCACCGCCTGAGCGGATCCGACTATCCCTTCAAATTTTTTGTTTTCTGTAAGTTAGGTGATTGAAAATAGACTCATTCCCCTGAGGGAATCTTAATTATCGCCATCATGCTTGGCCTTGAGCACGCGCGCAATGGCGGCACCTGGCTCATTGAGAACCCGGGCCAGCATCGATGCAGGCTGGTTGATGACCCCAAGCAAGGTTGCGAGGAGAACTTCCCGAGGTGGCAGATCAGCGAGAGCCTTGATCTGCGCTTCGTCAAGGAGAGCCCCGTCGAGGAGACCGCCCTTTACCTCGGGCTTGTTAAATTCTTTCTGAAAGTTTTTAACGGACTTTGCGGCTCCGCATACATCTTCCGTTCCGGTGATAAACGCCGTCTGGCCCTGCAAAGCCTCCTCCAGCCCGGGCATTCCCGCGGATTCGAGAGCGCGCTTCATGTGGCTGTTCTTCGCCACATGACACTCAGCCCCACCCTCACTCAGGCGAGTCCGGAGCTCGTCGAACTGGGGCACCGTCATTCCGGTGTACTCCACAACGAGGAGAAAGGGAGAAGCATTTACCCTGCTGAGTAATTCATCTACGATAATCTGTTTGTCAGGATTCATGCTCTTATTCGGTAAGTGCTGCGGTGTTCTCCAGCTTCAGGCCGGGCAGCATTGTCGCTGCAATCGTGATATTCTCAATATAGTTGCCCTTGGCAGACGCCGGCTTTGCCTTGACAACACTCTCGATGAGGGCCTCGGCATTCTCCCTTAGCTGGTCCTCTGAAAACGAAGCTTTCCCGATCCCCGCCGAAATATTTGCATTCTTATCGAGCTTGTAATCCACTTTACCAGCCTTCACCGCCTGGACCGCACTTGCAGTGTCATCCGTTACGGTACCGGTTTTGGGATTGGGCATGAGCCCGCGAGGACCAAGCACACGGGCAATCTTCCTTACCTCGCCCATGGCGTCAGGCGTAGCAACTGCAGCGTCAAAATCGGTAAAACCATCCTGGACTTTCTTAATCATGTCCTCAAATCCTACATGATCTGCTCCCGCATCGGTAGCTGCCTTCGCAGCCTCTCCTTGAGCGAAGACTACCACACGGACGTTTCTGCCTGTCCCGTGAGGAAGACTTACGCTACCCCGGACCATCTGATCACTTTTCTTCGCATCTACCCCAATCCGAAACGACAGAGTGACAGTAGGATCAAATTTTGGAGCAGGGAACTTTTTGAGGGTCTCCACAGCCTCCGCAAGAGCGTAGGGGCGATCTTCGACCACCTCCGCGGCCTTCTCGTATCTTTTACTTCGTTTTTTTGGCATTAGCTTAATTGCAGTTCAAGCGGACCTGACCGGATCCTCCTGCGGTTGTCTGTCTTATCTTCTTTCGTAAAAATCTTCTGATCCTACCCGCTTCACATTCCCTCAACCTCGAGGCCCATTTGCATCGCAGTGCCGGCCAGAATCTTTGCCGCCTGCTCAGGATCGTCGGTATTTAGATCCGGCAACTTTACCTTAACGACTTCCATCAGCTTGTCCTTGGTAATCTTCCCAACCTTTTCCTTGTTGGGCTCTCCGGACCCGGATGCGATATTCGCAGCTTTTTTCAGCAAAACAGCCGCTGGGGGCTGCTTCGTGACGAAATCAAAGCTACTATCGGCATAAACGGTGATAATCGTGGGAAGCAGATCCCCGGCCTGTTGCTGCGTGGCTGCGTTGAAATCCTTGCAGAACTGCATAATGTTCACGCCTGCCTGACCCAGAGCGGGTCCGACTGGAGGTGAGGGATTCGCCTGTCCTGCCAGGATCTGAAGCTTGAGGGTGCCTTTGACTTCTTTTGCCATGGAATGAGTGGTGTCTGAATGTGAATGTTTTGACTGCGTGCGTGAATTTTTCCCTTCGTCTTGATCGGGCTGTCACTGGAGAGAAGAGCGGCCTAGCCGGGCTCCACCTGCCAGAATTCGAGTTCTACCGGTGTCGAGCGACCGAAAATCGTGACAGCTACGCGAAGCTTGCCCTTTTCCTCGTCAATCTCTTCGACCACCCCATTCTGACTTTCGAAGGGGCCATCTGCAACTTTCACAGTGTCCCCAACTTCAAAGCTGATCGCGGGCCGAACGCTATCTTCGCGCTCTTTAATCTGAGCGAGCATACTCTCCACCTCCCGCTGGCGCATCGGTATCGGCTGATCCTTGGTTCCGGCAAAACCAATCACCCCGTCCATCTCCTTGACGAAATACCACGTATCCTCAACCAGTTTGTTGTCCTCCGTGAAAAGGCTCATGTTAACAATGATGTAACCCGGATAGAACTTCCGCTTGGTTTCGGTTTTTTTTCCACGGCGCACCTCGGACACCATCTCGGTAGGAACGAGGACTTCGAAAATTTTGTCTTTCAGCTCTTCCTGCTCCGTCAGGGCACGAAGCCTCTTGGCGACCTTCTGCTCCTGTCCGGAGAGTACGTGCACTACGTACCACTGCTGCTTGGATGGGGGGATGGTAGGCATTGGGTCTATCAGTCTCGGCCGATCTGGGTGAGAAAATCAACGACTTCGCGGTGCACCAGATCCCAGAGCCCCACGTAGGCAGCGAGGAGCAGAATAGCGATCAGAATAACCACTGTGGAGTCAACGAGCTCCTTGTATTTCTTGAAGCCCTTGACCTTGGGATCCGGATCCCAGGGCCATGAGGCCTTGCGCAGCTCTCCTTTGACCTCGCCGACGAAGGTCGAAGTTTTCTGAGGAAACTTTTTAAGAGATTTAAGCATGATGGCTGGTTACCGGGGAGGGAGCTGGCAGGACAGGCGAGACTCGAACTCACAACCCTCGGTTTTGGAAACCGATGCTCTACCAATTGAGCTACTGTCCTTTTGGCGCGTCAGGGGCACCCCGGCAAGACGCCCGAGTGCCCCCTTGGTAAAATCGGTTTTGATTTCGTAATAGGGAAAGCGTTACTTGAGGATCTTAGCTACCCGTCCGGCACCAACCGTGCGACCACCCTCCCGGATAGCGAAACGCATGGTCTCCTCCATCGCGATAGGTGTAATCAGCTCAACATTCAGAGTAATATTATCGCCAGGCATCACCATGTCCACTCCGTCGGGAAGGGAGATACTGCCTGTCACATCGGTAGTTCTGAAGTAGAACTGAGGGCGGTAATTACTGAAGAAAGGAGTGTGACGCCCTCCCTCATCCTTGGACAGAACGTAGACCTCAGCTTCGAAATTGGTGTGGGGTTTTACCGATCCCGGCTTGGCAATAACCTGACCACGCTCGATCTCCTCCTTCTTGATGCCCCGCACAAGCAGGCCAACGTTGTCACCCGCACGGCCCTCATCGAGCAACTTACGGAACATTTCGATGTCGGTGATCGTGGTTTTCTGGGTGTCCTTGATTCCGATGATCTCAACCTCTTCCATCTTTTTGATGATTCCCCGCTCCACACGGCCAGTAGCCACTGTTCCCCGTCCTTCAATCGAGAACACGTCCTCAACAGGCATAAGGAAGTCTTTGTCAATCGGCCGCTCTGGCTCCGGGATATACGAGTCGACTGCTTCCATAAGCTTAAGGATCGACTCCTTGTGTCCATCGTCGCCCTCAATCGCCTTAAGGGCTGAGCCCTTCACGATCGGGATGTCGTCGCCCGGAAACTCGTATTGCCCGAGCAGTTCGCGAATCTCCATTTCAACAAGCTCCAGAAGCTCCTCATCGTCAACCTGATCAGTCTTGTTGAGGTAGACACAAATAGCGGGAACACCCACCTGACGGGCGAGCAGAATGTGCTCCCTGGTCTGAGGCATTGGTCCGTCTGCGGCAGACACGACGAGGATTGCTCCATCCATCTGGGCTGCTCCTGTAATCATGTTCTTCACGTAGTCGGCGTGCCCGGGGCAGTCGACGTGGGCGTAGTGGCGATTATCGGTTTCGTACTCAACGTGAGCTGTCGAGATGGTAATACCCCGCTCTTTCTCTTCTGGAGCGGCATCGATTTCGTCGTAAGCCTTGACGTCTCCACCCCCCATTTTTTCCGCTAGCACCATCGTGATGGCTGCGGTGAGGGTTGTTTTTCCATGATCGACGTGACCGATCGTGCCGACGTTCACGTGAGGCTTGGTCCGTTCAAACTGTTCTTTGGCCATATGCTTGATTCCTGTGGATCTTTTATTCTCTTCGCTCAAAGCTCATGGCGGGAATTGAACCCGCGACCTCGTCCTTACCAAGGACGCGCTCTACCCCTGAGCTACATGAGCGAGGTATTTTGCTCCCTGCGACGCGTGGACAGTTCACCCTAGGTAATAGGTTTATTGCCCCAGAAGGAAATGGCCAGCGCCGCCAAAAGCGGGCGGAACCTATCAGAGCCCTCTACGCTGTCAAAAAAAAAGTAGAATGGAAAGAAATTCGTCAAAACCACCCCAAATCCGGGTATTTATACGATACCGCCCCCTGAGAGGCCCATACTCCAAACCTCAGGACCTCAATGAGGGCCCGTTTCCTCGACAATTTCCTCTATTTCGGGCGCTTTATCGATCCCAGAATGTAATTCATCAACCCGTTTTACCTCCATCGCCTTACCACTTTGCTCGTCCACCTCTACGATCACCCCGCAAATTCGCACAGGCCCCTTAGCTACCGGAAACCTTGTGGGCATTCCAGTTCGCAACCGCCAAACCACAGAAGCAATCTCGCGGCCAAGGACCGACTCGGCAGGGCCGCACATGCCAGCATCCGTTAAATAAGCCGTTCCCCCCGGAAAAATCTGCTCATCGGAGGTCTGAACGTGGGTGTGAGTTCCCACTACTAGGGAGACTTTCCCGTCCATGGCACGGCCCATTGCGATTTTCTCACTGGTCGCCTCAGCGTGGAAATCGAGCATAATGACACGAACCCCCTCCTCTCGCATGGATTCGACGGCCTTCTCAACGCCCTCCAGCGGACTTTCGAGTGGAGGATTCATGAATACCCGACCCTGCGCATTGATCACTCCAATCTTACCCTTGGGGGTATCAAGGACCACGCTTCCAGAGCCAGGAGCTCCCTTGGGATAGTTGACGGGTCGGAGAAGCCGCGGTTCCGTGGGAAAATAATCCACAATTTCTCGCTGGTCCCAGACGTGATCGCCCGTGGTAATCACCGCTGCGCCTGCTCGGAGCAGATCAATGGAAATCTTCGAGGTGATTCCTCTGCCCCCCGCAGCATTTTCTCCATTAACGACAATAAAATCGATACTCTCTTGCTCCTTCAGTGCAGCCAACCGGGCGATGACGGCCTTTCGACCGGGTTCACCGACAACGTCGCCCAAAAACAGGATCCTGATCATTTTAATAAATCTATGTTATAGAATACCCGGCCGGCAGCCACCTAGGGAATTCAATCAGGTCCCCGCCGGACAACAACAGGATTTACTTGTCACCATGCCATGCAGCCTGCGTAAGACCTCGATTCTCTGCTCCCTTGGAGCGGCGTTGATCATTGGCTGTGTCTACCTCTGGCTTCAGCAGTTCCCGAGGCTCTCTGAACACTCCCTCGTCCCCGATCCTGATCCCAGACTTGCAGATCTCGGCAAGGCTCCAGACTGGAGTGCCTTGAAGCGCTACGACGGGGTCTTGTCCAGGGATGAATTCGATACCGCCCTGCAGGATATCTACCTCCTCGGTCCTAACAGGCATTTCGATATTACCAATGAAGGGGTCAGGGTAGCCTCAACTATTTCACAACACGTACCTCGAGTCGCTTTTGCACAGGGCGAAAGCCGAACCAGCCCACCTCGCTACTGGCGACCGGCATCCGAGCTCCCTCTTGCTCCTGAAGGTCGTCCCCTCGACGGGGTGCGCATCGCAATTGATCCGGGTCATATTGGAGGAGAGTGGGCCCAAATGGAAGAACGCTGGTATCAAATTGAAGAAACGACACCCGTCACGGAAGGAGATATGACTCTCTTAACCGCCAAGCTTCTTGCTCCCGACCTCGAGGCACTTGGGGCGGTCGTCACTCTTGTACGGTCAAGCCCTGATCCTGTCACTGAACTGCGCCCAGATGACCTGCGGGGCTATGCGGAGCGGCTTCTTAGCGGAGCCCCGGAGGAGAAGATTACCTCCCTCTCCGAACGAATGTTCTACCGGACCGCAGAGATCCGGGCCCGCGCCCTGCTGGTCAACAATACGATCAGGCCCGATCTTGTGCTATGCCTCCACTTCAATGCGGAGGATTGGGGCCCCCTGCCAAGGAAGCCACGATTATCACCCCGAAACCATTTCCACATCATTCTGCACGGTGCCTATCTTGACAGTGAGATCGCACATGAAGACGAGCGCTTCGAACTGATGCACAAGGTTTTCCAGGGCACCCACGAGGAAGAAGCCGCTCTGGCAGGAGTAATGGCCACCTCCTTCCTCAAGGAGACAGGGCTTCCCGCCTACCTCTACAGCATCGGCAGGCCCACGAAACGCATTGGCCCGGCCTTGTGGGCCCGCAATCTTCTCGCCAATCGTCTTTACCAGTGCCCAGTTCTCTTTTTTGAACCCTATGTCATGAACAACAACGAGGTCTACGAACGTATCCAATCGGGAGACTATGAGGGAGAGCGCGAGGTAGCCGGATCTAGAAAGCGATCGATCTACCGGGAATATCGAGACGCTATCCTCACCGGACTGAAAACATATTATGAATTCCGGAGAGCAACAAAATGAAGGGGGCCCCGCTATAGCGGGATCCTCCTTCCCTGTTCCAATGGGGATGGCTAAGATTTCCCCGCACTGCGTATGAAAGATCATCTTCTTATCGCCGGCTGTGGTTACCTTGGTGAACAAGTAGCCCAGCATGCGAGCAACTCCGGTTGGCAGGTTACTCGTCTCTCCAAGTCCGGCGATAACGGCTCGCTCACGTGCGATCTCTCAAAGCCCTCTGACCTCACAGATCTTCGATCCCAAATCCCCCCACCGTCCTCCATCGTATTCACAGCCTCCTCTGGCAGAGGAGGTCTGGAAGCCTACCGGAGGGTCTTTCTTGAAGGCACACACAACCTCTTCGCAACGTTTCCCGATGCTCGTCTTTTTTTCACCTCGAGCACGTCCGTCTATCATCAGACGGACGGATCTCTGGTAACAGAAGATTCACCCACAAAGCCTGAACGCGAGACAAGTGAGATCCTTTTGGAGGCGGAATCGCAGGTTCTCTCCAACAACGGAACCGTGGCACGCCTCGCCGGCATTTATGGCCCAGGTCGAAGCGCTATTCTTCGCAGTCTACTCCGTGGTGATGCCATTATCGAAGAAGACGGAAGGCGCTTCCTCAACCAAATTCACCGCGATGACGCCTCCAAGGCTCTGCTCCACCTTCTAACATGCCCAGAGTCTATTGCTCAGATCTACAATGTCTGCGACTCTTCACCTCTTCACCAGGGAGACTGTTACCAAGCCCTCGCTGCTCTCTTTGATTTTCCTCAGCCGCCGAGTGGCCCACGCCCAAAACATCGCAAAAGAGCGTGGACGCACAAACGGGTCAGTAACGAAAAATTACGGAGCACGGGATGGGAGCCCAACTACCCTTCCTTTATCGACGCCGCCGAGGCCATTCGTTCCACACTCTGACTTCGGCTCGCACGCCCTCTCCGCTACCGACAAGGCACCCGTCCCAGGCTAGCGCCATCGATACTTGCGGATACCATCGGCAATCGCACGCGCTGCGGTAGTCTGAAAAGAGCTCGTCACGCAACGCGCACGCTCACTGGAGTTGCTGATGAACCCGCATTCAACTAGCACCGCGGGGCACTTCGTCTGCACCAGAACTGCAAAGCGAGCAAAGCGGACACCGCGATTTTTCATTCTGCACTTACCCGCAAGTTCACGGTGAATGGACGAAGCCAGCTGCCTCCCGGCCGCGCCTGCATAAAAGGTCTCGGCTCCACGCACCATTGTATTCCGAGTAGCATTGAAGTGTATACTTACGAATATCGCATTACGGTAACGGTTTGCGATCGATGCGCGACGTGACAACGATAGGAAGGAATCGCTTCTCCGAGTCATTACAACCCGAAAGCCGTTCTGCTTGAGATAATACTCAAGCTTGCTTGCGACTTTCATATTCAGGGAAGACTCACGGACACCTGACCGGTATGCTCCCCAGTCCTTCCCGCCGTGACCCGGATCAATGATCACGGTCTTTCCCCTGCCGACGGTTGATACCGAGCTCGTGGACTTGGCTTGGGTCACTGCTTTCGCAGTCGTCCTGCCGGAACCCGTGGAAGTGGCCCCCGGAATCCTGATCTTTTGCCCGATCTGAAGCTTCCGATGATCCTTGATGCCGTTGTGCGACATCAGCTTTGAAACAGACGTTTTATACTTCCGGGAGAGCCCATAGAGAGTCTCCCCCTTGCGGATTGTGTGAATACTCCCCAATAGGACGGAACCCGAGCAAAGAAGCATCAGGGCCGCCACCACCGTGAACCGAATGTGGTGAGGGGGGAACATGAGAACAGCAGCTCTAGTGCTACCAACTACTTTTAAATAAGTCAAATAGTAAACAAATACTAAGTAAAAAGCAGGGCAGTGCTGGTGGTCCGGACGTCTGTCTCACCACTTGCCTGACTCGGGCTCCCTGTCTGACT
>DFWB01000129.1 GCA_002380675.1 Akkermansiaceae bacterium UBA4145 | reverse complement strand
GCCAGCAGTGAGCCTTTTTTATCGCGATAGGGGCGGGAGTAACTGCTATAGTAACAAGGAACAGGAGTATCTGATGAGTAAGAGCACCCACCACATGAACCGCAGGACCATGCTCAAGGCCGCCGGAATCTCCATGGCGCTGCCTTGGATGGAGTCTCTTGCGGGTCCTAGGTCCAAGGTGCCTCCAAGAAGGTTCTGTTCCATTTATTTTCCCTACGGAGTGAGCCTGCCCAAGCAGGAGAGCGAGTTCGGGGAGTGGAACTGGTTTCCGAAGGGATCGGGCCACGACTTTACCTTCAACAAGTCGCTTGAGGTATTGGAGCCTTTCCGTGACCAGGTCACGATTCTCGGAGGGCTCTCCCATCCCAAGGTTCGCAGGATCGGAGGCCATGACAGTGGGGATACCTTCCTGACCGGGGAGGAGCTCAGCCTTGCTGCCACCGGATTGAAGAATTCCATTTCCCTGGACCAGTTCATGGCGCAAAGGCACCGACTGGGAACGCCTACCCGCTTCAGCAGCCTGGTGCTCTCCTCGGATGGAGGGGTTGGCATGCCTACCAGGGCCAACACGCTCTCCTACTCCAATAGCGGTCAGCCGATTCCTTCCCTGAACCGGCCTGCCGTTGTCTTTGAACGTCTCTTTGGGTTGAATGGGGACTCCATTGAGGCCCAGAGAAAGGGTCTGACCCGCACCGGAAGCCACCTGGACCTGCTGCTTGACGAAGCGAAGTCCCTGCATCGCCGGTTGGGCAGGACGGACCAGGAAAAACTGGATCAGTATCTTACTTCAGTCCGTGAGATCGAGCAGGATGTGGAACGCTCCGCACAATGGTTGAATGTTCCTCGCCCGAAGGTCAATGCCGAGGGCCTCAGCCTTGATGCGGACAACGAGACCCCGGGCAAGCTCATTCACACCATGCTGGACCTGATTGCCCTCGCATTCCAGACCGACTCGACCCGCTTCGTGACCTACCAGTTGGCGAGCATGCACGGGGCGATCTCAATCGCGAACAAGTTTCCGTCGCTCTTGGGCTTCAACAAGGACGCTCACGGGTTGGCTCATGGGGCGGGGAAAGGGAAGGGAGCCGAGGCCAAGGGCAAGTGGGATCGCTATCAGGCTGAATGCCTGGCTTACCTGATGAAACGACTCAGTGAGTTTGACGAGGGAGATGGGTCCGTGCTGGACAATACCTGCATCCTTTACGGCAGCAGCAACAGTAAGACCCACAACAACACCAACTATCCTCTGATTCTTGCAGGAGGGAACAAGATGGGCTACCGGCACGGGCAGTATCTAAAATGCGACAGTAAGACTCCGCTCTCGAACGTGTTTGTAACAATCCAGCAACAGATGGGAGTGAAGGCGGATTCCTTTGCCGACAGCACGGGACCCCTTGACGGGCTGATCGTTTAAGGAGTGGTTCAGCAACTGGGCCAGCAAAATCGGTTACGGTTGGCACTGCGCCCCTTCATGCAAGACGGTAAATCCACGGCGTAGCTCCCCGGGAAAAATCCCGCAACTCGCCTTTCTTGAAAAACCAATGAATGAACCTAATACCAATGCGGAGGATTATGGCGCAGCTGGCTACTGCCTTTTTCGCGATGTCCTGAACGTGAAAGAGGTTCAGGAGCTCGAGGCAGAGCTGGACGCTCTCGTCCGTGATATGCCGGAGACCATGGTTGTCTACAAGGATGGTAAGAATCAGGAGGTTCCAGCGAGACCCGAATATCTTACCGAGCCCCACGCCGGAAATAACGTCTGGCTCGAGCTTTGCCGTCATCCCCGAATCCTCGACGCAGTAGAGGCGGTTCTCGGATCGGATCTCATTCTGATCATGTCCCATGTGATCTCCAAGCGCCCGGGAGATGGGTTGCCGGTGGCGTGGCACCAGGATAATACCTACTGGCATTCGGTGCAGGGAACAGACGTGGGAACGGTCTGGTTGGCTCTGGACGACGCGGATCTGGCAAATGGTTGTATGCAGGTGATCCCTTCCACCCACGAAGGTTATCCCGAAATGGATAAGGTTTCGACCGGGGAAAACGACCTTCTCGGTCTCACGGTGCAAGTGACCCCGGACATGGCTGCCGCGGCCATTCCTCTCGAGATGCGGGCGGGGAGTTTGTCGATTCACGATTCCTATGTTCTCCATGGAAGTGAGCCCAATACCAGCAACCGGCGCCGCGCGGCCTATACCATGCGTTATGCCAATGCCCGGACGGTTACGGTGGATACCCAGGAGCATTGGGTGCCGGTCTATCTCGTGCGCGGGGAGGGAGGTGGAAGCGATTCGGATTATGTTGACCTCCGTCCGGGGCGGCCCCTTCCCGGGGTCGCGATTTAATTTTTCTGATAGCGGGGATTTCTTCCGCTCTACTCAAAGACGAGGGTGCGAACCGAGAGAGGTGGCATGGTGGCGGTGGAGTCGACCTCTTCACAGTTCCTTTTCTGATCAGTCTGCCAAGCCCGGGATATTCCTCCTCCCTTCAGAGAAATCTTTAGGGGATGGGACGATGCAGTGTCATTGATAGCAACTACCACAACCTTCGAGCGGTCGGGGGAGCGGTAGGCGGAGATCTGTAATCCGTCCTGGGTTGGGGCAGCGAGGCGTCGAAAGCCCGGTTTTACGAATCTGGAATACTGCTGAAAGGTGTAGAACTTCTTGGTTCGCTCAACAAAGGCCTGGGTGCCATTCTCTCCGCGCTTTTCGCTGACGAGGACGAGTCCTTCATCGCGGTGCTTCTGTCGTGTGTTGAGGTCCGTGACAGCCTCGGGAGCGAGGCTATAGACAAGGCCCCACCAGAGGAAGGCGTTAGCCCCCGCATCGGCGAGAGTCATGTGGAGGTAGCGGGCGGCTTTGATGGCCTTCTGGTGCTCGGTGAGTTCGGGAGTCCATCCGTAGGTGTGCCACTGCTCGCCGTTCCACTGGGCTCCGGTGGTCTCGGTCATCCAAAGGCTTTTGTCAGGGAAGTGCTCCCGTTTGAGGGGGGCGATGGCTCTAGTTGCGTTAACAAGGTAATCAATAGGGCCGGTTTCACCGTCAATGTAGCTGTCATACATGTGATAGGCCGCAATATCGACGGCTGGACTGGCGATGGCGGGGAGAAAGCTCTTTAACTCACTGGCCTCGGAGCCAATGAACGCGAGATCGGGGGCGGCAATGCGGAGCTGGCCCAGACCAGCCCTCCGGAGGCGGGGCTTGACCAGCGTCTCGATAAAGGAGGCTAGTTCTCCGGGCTCCCAGCGGCAGGTTTGAGTGCCCTCGTGGGACCAGTTGGATTCATTCTGGACTCCGATGGCGGTGACGTTGATACCCCAGTCGAGATATTGCTGGATGCGAGCTACCATTTCGTTCGCCCACTCGGCCCGGCGCTCCGGCCGCAGGGTATACTGAGGGCCACCGTTGATCTCGACGGTCTGAAGCCAGTAATCTAGTTCCTGGTGTCTGGACGAGCGGGGTTGCCAGAAGCTCAGGAGGACCTGAAGGTCTGGGTTGATCTTCATGGCCCGCTGGAGGACGTCCCGGTTATGGTCGATCACACCTTTCTTGGTCACTTCCCCCTGAGCTCTGACGATGGAAGTGTTCAGCTCCGTGAGGGCGGCGGTGAGGGCCTTGTTGTCTGCCCGGGTTCCCCAGAATGCGATAGAACCTCCGAAGCCATCAATTTTCTGCCGAGCGAGCTCGGGGTCGATAACCAGCGCGGTGGTGTTTCCTTTCACGGGAGGATTGCTGGGAGAGGCCTTATTCCCCACGCCCGATTTTTTGGGAGGAGCCGGTGCCCGAGCAGTCTTGAGGCGCTCGCTGAGCTGAGTCTGAGCCTCTGCGAGGGTCTCCGCGAAGGCGGGGTCCTTCACCACGTTGGTGACCTCCCCGGGATCCTTGGAGAGATCTGTAAGAACACTGGCGACTACCTCATCTGATTCTTCCGCGTGCCATTCGGTATAACGGAAGGTCTTGAAGCGGATGCTGTGACCGAGCGCTTTCCACGATGGATAGGAGCTGTAGGCATTGTAGCGATGGCCCGCGGTGGGGTCTTCCAGGAGGCCGCGGAAGCTGCGCCCCTGGCAGTGAGCGGGGACTGGAAGGCCGGTCAGGTCACAGAGGGTCGGATAGAGGTCGATGAATTCGACGAGGCGCGGACATGGCGCTCCTCCTTCGTAGCCGGGGGCCCGGATAATGAGTGGAGCACGGGTGTCACATTCAAAGTTGGTGTGCTTGGACCAGGAACCATGGTCACCCAGTTTCCACCCATGGTCTCCCCAGAGGACTACGATGGTATTCTTGTCGAGTCCGGTTTCTTCGAGAGTAGCGAGGATTTTTCCCACGCAGGCATCAGCGTAGCTCACACAGGCGGCGTATCCGTGTAGAAGGCGCTGGTTCACCTCCATGGGATAGTCCTTCGGTTCCTTGCCGAGGATGTCACTGTATTTATGCAACTCGTAGGCCTTGGGGTTGGCAGCATCGAGGGGGTAGCCGGGAGGGATCCCCTTGTTGGCTGGCATTTTGAAGTCCTCTCGATCGTAGAGATCCCAATATTTCTGGGGAGCGACGAAGGGAAGGTGGGGCTTGGTGAGTCCTACCGCGAGGAAGAAGGGAGTGGCAGTAGCCTCCGAAAAATTCTCGAGAAGCTTACAGGCCCTGTTGGCGCGCTGCCCATCCGCATAGGTGTCGTCCGGGACATCGGCCGATTCGGTGGTGGGCCCTTTAGGGGGGTCATTTTTTGTGCCTACTTCATTCCGCGCCAACGCTTCCTTCAGGATCTTGATATTGGTCTCGTCGGCATACTCGGGAACGTTGAGGTTGATCCAGCGAGTCCAATTTGCTTCATCGACTCCGGCACCCCCTGTTCCGTGATAGATCTTGCCCAGTCCCACGGTGGTGTAACCCTGACGCCCAAAGTGCTGGTTCATGGTAAGAACATCGGGATGACGCTCCCGCCAGCCGCTCACATGGAAGGTTTGTTCCCCGGTGAGGGTAGGGTAGAGCCCAGTCATAATCGAAAGACGGGAGGCTCCGCAGACGGCTTGCTGGACGTAAGCGCGGTCGAAACGAGTGCCACTCCGGGCGAACTTATCGAGGTTCGGAGTCTTGACCTTGGCTCCGTAGGTGCCGAGCTCCGGTCGCAGATCATCGATCGCAATGAAAAGAACGTTAGGGCGCTTCCCGGCGGGGACATCTTTGCTGGGAGCGGTTGGGAGAGATTCGGCATTGGGAGAGGCCGCAGGCTCGTTGGCAGTGGTATTTCGGGAGGGCTTGAGGGATTTTGATCCGGAGCCCGAGTGAGCTCCCGAGGGATGAGCGGTGATCTTGGCGGTTGTCGCCCTTGGAATAGTCTTCAGAGCAAGAGGCTTGCTCAGAGTGGTGGAGGACCCTCCCACGCGCACCTGATAGGTGCCTGCCGGGAAGGATCTTTGCAACGCGCTGTCGTGGAAGACAAGGTCCTCGGCGTAGATCTCGATGCTCACTCTCTTGGTCTCACCGGGCATTAGCGTGACTCGCTGGAAGCCTTTGAGCTCAAGGCCGGGTCGGGCGAGGGGAAAGCCCTGTCCGCTGACATAGAGCTGAGCGATCTCGGTGCCGATTCGTTTTCCGGTATTGGTCAGATCAAATCCCACGAGGATGAGATCTTCAGGGTAGATTTCCTCTGCGGAGAGAGTGAGGTTGGAGTATTCGAAGGTCGTGTAGTTAAGGCCATACCCGAACGGATAGACCGGTCCCCGAGGGGAATCGACGTAGTCAAAAACCTGTGAGCTTCCGTGCTGGCTGTAGTGGATGGGAAGGTGCCCCACGCTGCGGGGCCAGCTCACGGTGAGCTTTCCGGAAGGCGAGGCTTCTCCAAAGAGAATTTCAGCGGCTGCAGTGCCGGTTTCCTGCCCGGCGTAGTGGCCGGTTAGAATAGCTGGAAATTTCTCGCCTAGATCGTGAAGAGTGATTGGGCTGCCGTTGTTCAGGAAGGCTACAACAGGCTTTCCGGTATCGAGGATGGCCTTGGAGAGGGCTTGCTGAGACTCAGTGAGATCTAGGTTACTGCGATCCCCAATGTGGTTGCCGCCCCAGGCTTCTCGACCGAGAAGTACGTTCTCTCCGATGGCGAGGATGACGAGGTCGGCCGCGTTTGCGACCTTGATCGCCTCGTCGATGAGGTCCTTGTTGTCGGACAGAGTGGCGAATTCGATTTCGTTGACGTAGCGCCAGTTGGCATACGAGTCCCCGGTGTCGTTGAGGGCAATTTTGCACCCCTCGGCGTGGGTGACCTTGATCTTTTCCCCAACAAGATCGCGGATGCCTTGGAGCAGGGAGACGGTTTTGAGAGGGCGCCCTGAGTAGGAGCCGAGGCGGCAGGTGGCGGCGTTGGGTCCGATGACCGCGATAGTTTTGTAGGCGGTGCGATCGAGGGGAAGCAGGTTGTCCTGGTTGCGCAGAAGGACCATGGACTGTCGCGCAGCCTCGCGGGCAAGTTCGGTGGCTTCCTCTGAGCGGGCCAGAGCATTGGCCTTTTTAGCATCGAGTTCGAAGGGAGCTTCAAAGAGTCCGAGGCGAAACTTGAGGGAGAGAACCGCCCGGACGGCCTCGTCGATTTGTGCCATCTGGACTTTTCCTTCGCGCAAGAGACGAGGAAGGTGCTGGTATCCGAAACGGTTCGGTAACTCAAGTTGCAGGCCGGCGTTCAGGGCCATGCGGGCCGCATCGGCGTCAGAGGAGCCGATGTTCTGGTATTTACGCACCAGATCAATGCCCTGGTAGTCTCCCACAGTCAGGCCCTCGAACCCAAGCTGACCACGGAGAACCTCGGTCAGAATCCACGGATTCACGTGGCAAGGAAGTCCATCGATTTCATTGAAAGCTGCCATCACAGCAGCAGGCTTGACGCGGTCGATGACATGACGGAAGGGCGCCACATCTACGTCGAGAAGGTGGCGGGGTCCGTTGGAATAGGGCGAGCGATTGCGGCCTCCATCAGTGCCGGCATAGCCAGCGAAGTGCTTCAGGGTGGCGGCGACG
>DFWB01000142.1 GCA_002380675.1 Akkermansiaceae bacterium UBA4145 | reverse complement strand
TTTAGGCTTTATCTGCTGCAGAGTCGCGCGAGGATCGGGGGTCACGTTGCGCTGCATTCCAATGAAAAGTAATCGCTTTCCCCCCAGTTGCCTGTTCCTTCCGATCTATATAGGCCTGTTCTTTTCCTCATACGGGGAGGAACACTGGTCTCAGTTTCGGGGGCCGGGGGGCATGGGGCATTCCCTCGTTGGGGATATCCCTCTGAAGTGGTCTTCTGAGTCAGTGGTATGGAAGGTTCCATTAAAGGGAAAGGGGCAGTCCTCGCCGGTCAGCTGGGGCAACAAGATCTTTCTGACGGGAGGTTCCGATAATGGTCGTGAACGCTATCTCTACTGCTTGGACAGCAAGAAGGGAAAGCTGCTCTGGAGCAGGACCATTGCGTGCTCCTCTCCTGAGAGGCCCCACCGAATGAACAGTTACGCGACTCCGACTTGCGCCACGGATGGAGAGCGGGTAGTGGCTTTTTTTGGTCCTGCGGGTCTGCATTGCTATACCCTCGAGGGAGAGAAGATCTGGTCGAGGCAGCTTGGTGATTTTCCGGGGCCGTGGGGTGTTGCAGCCTCCCCGGTCATCGTTGATAACATGGTGGTTCAGAATTGTGATGCGGAAGGGGCGTCCTCCCTTGTGGCACTCGATTTGAGTAGCGGCGAGGTATTATGGAAAACCGCCCGTAAAAACAAACCGCGTGGAGGTTGGAGTACACCTGTGTTGATCGAGACGGGCGCAAAGAGGGAGCTTGTGCTTAACGGAGAGTTTGGAGTCAGGGCGTATGATCCCGCCAAGGGGCGGGAGTTATGGTTCTGTGAGGGCTTTAACGGCAGGGGCTCACCCATTCCTGCTTTTTCAAACGGTCTTCTCTACGTTGTCAACGGCAAGCCCGGGGATACCTATGCGGTGAAGCCCGGTGGGTCGGGGAATGTGACGAAGTCGCGCATGGCATGGCACGCGCCTCGCCGGGGGGGGCGTGATCTGCCTTCTCCAGCGGTTGTGGGAGATTTTCTTGTAGTCGTTTCGATGTCGGGATTAGCGACCTGCTACGACACGGGCAGCGGAAAAATTCACTGGCAGCAGAATCTCGGGCTGAAGGGAGAGTATGCTGCTGCACCCATTGTTGCCGATGGGCATATTCTCATCCAGTCAGTCTATGGTGGGAAAACCGTAGTTCTCAAGCCTGGCAAGCGCTTTGAAGTGGTTGGAATCAACGATCTCGGGGCGGAGGTTGATGAAATCTTTCGTGCCTGCCTTGCGCCGATTCAAGGGAAGATTTACGCCCGGTCCCTTTCAATGCTGTATTGCATTGAACGCTGAAAATTATGATGTCTCACAAGCCAGATGAGGGGTTCCGGGTCTGGCCGCTGATAATGCTGATCTGCTGCATCCCGCTGTTCCACTATATCTTCACTTTCCTGTTCTACGTTGGCGTAAGCTGCTCGCTGGGAGAGTGGGCTAATACGATAGGTGCTCACGATCCCAAGTCGTTTCTGGGAGGCATTCCCCACGGGATCAGCTTGATTCTGATGATGGCAAGTTTTGCGATGGGGCCATTGGTGATATGGCTGGGATTCAAGACGCGAAGAATGGGGTCGTGCCTCTCTGTCTATGTGCTGGCTCTTGCCTCAGACTTTCTCCTTTTTAATGTCGCGACTCCCTGGCTTGGGATGTGGATCCTCGACTGACCAGCATTGGGTCGCCGGGGAGGTTTAAGAAGAGAGTTTCGTCCTATTTGCAGACCTGAAGATAGGCCACTAGATCGACGAGATCCTGGTCGCTGAGAATTCCCTCGAGACCTGCAGGCATGAGAGAAACTGGAGAGCGAAGAAGGGTTTTCAGCTTCTCGCGAGGAATGCGGATGACCTGCTGGTTGACCTGACGGAGATAGACGGCATCAGTAGTCTCGCGATGAATAAGGCCAGTATGAGCTTCGCCCGCGGAATCTGTTAGGAGGTAGGATTCGAATCCGTTGACGACTGTCGCGCTGGGAAATAGGATAGCTTCGAAAAGGTCCTTCGCACTTCGGATAGCTCCGATTTCACTCAGGTTTGGCCCGAGAGTGCCTCCCTGGTTTCCAACCCGGTGACAGAGAGAACAGGTCGACCGGTTGGCGTGAAACAGGACGCGCCCACGGGAGGCGTTACCCTCTTTTGTAATATCCAGAAGCTGAGACAGACGTCGCTCACGTCCTTCGGATTTTTGGGCCCCGTCATGAATCAGGGACTGAAAGGTGCGATGAGCCTTGGAAGAGTCCTTGGTGAATTTTTTAGAGAGGGTGGCGAGGTCAGCCTCTTTCAGACTCTTGCGACCGGGGCTTTTCTGGAGCGCTTCGGCCAGCGTTGAGCCGAGGCTCTCAATCTCTCTCTGGGGCCATGCGGCGGGATCAAGTCTCTGGAAGGGTTCGAGCAGGAGGCTAAGGTGAAAGGGTGCGGCGCTGGCAATGAGGCGCGCCAGAGCCTTGCCCTGCTGTTGGTTCTCCCTGTCCAGTTCAACATGGCTCAGAGCTCGAGCTGCCTGCCGCTGTGCTTCCGGGTTTCTCGATGGGTCATCGAGAAACGCTTTCGTCATCGCGAATAGCGTCCCTGAAAGTTTTTTGGAGTGTTCTGCGATACCCTCCAGAGAGGCAGCACGGATCAGGGGGTCCTCTTCAGGGTCGGTGGCTATGGCTTCGAGTTCGCGAAGGAACTGGGAGGATGAGCTTGAATTGACGATGATTCGGATGGCTTCTGCGCGGAGCTTGCGTGAAGGGTTCTTTAGTAGTGAGCCAATGGCAGAGGTAGTAATAGCAGGAAGCTGTTCGAGGTAGCTCAGAGACGAAAGGAGGAGACATCTGGAGGACTCGGTAGCGGATGGTTCCGTAAGAAGGCGAGCCAGCATCTGGTGGAACTCCTCGTCAGCGGAAAACCCCAGCACGATTTCCTCTATCAATGGCGATAAAGCGGGGTCCTGTTTTTCCGCTGTGAGAATTTCGTGAAAGAGTTCGAAGACAGGTTCCCTCCAATCTCTTCGTGCTGCTACAATTCTTCTGGCCTCGTTGCGTAGCTGAGGAAGGGCAGAGCGCAGGAAGGGAGCTACGTCCTCAAGTCTGAGAGACGTGGCATCAATCTGCTCAATGACACGCAGGGCGGTGGCCTGATAGTGAGGGGTTGGATTCTTGAGCCACGGTAGGCACTCACTGGTGTCGCCGATCTCTATCAGGGCCAAGCGGACGGCGTGTTGAAAGGCGGGTGAGGAGTCTGCCTGAAGGGAAAGAAAAAGCGGGGCAATGGTTTCGGGATTGCCGACTCGCCCCAAGGCGGTGGCAGCAAGGCGACGAAGAAGCGGATCCTCGTCTTTCAATGCGATAGCGAGTTCCGGAAAAGATTCGTCAACACGGAGCTCACCGAGGGAGCGAGCTGCAGCCTGACGCACCTCGGCGGAAGGGTCCTGCAAGGAAGAACGAAGCTCCTTTCCGACGTCTGGGTGTTTGATTTGCGCCATGACGAAAACGGCTCTCCGGCGGACGGCTGCCTTCTTTGTGACAGAAGGAAGACGAAGCTGGGTCAGGGCCTCGAAAGACTGTCCACCCATGGTGACCAGCATGGATCGGGCTCGGTCGCGTACCGCAGGACGGGGATCGCCCAGGAGAAGGGCAAGACTTGTGGGTGTCTGTCGAGTCCAAGTGATCATTGTTCCGCGGGGATCGGGTGAAAGCGCTGCGCCTGTCCTGCGTATTCGATAGATAGCTCCCAGAACCTCGGGTTTGGCTGCTTTGGAATGGGGGCATCCCCAGCTTAACCAGCCCCCTGTGTCCAGAAGAAGCAGGCTTCCATCAGCATCCTCCAGAATGTCGGCCGGATGAAAGTCCTTGCTGGTGGAGGAAAGAAATTGGGTGTCTTTGGCATTGAACGTAGCTCCATCCGGATGAAGCTGAATATGCCGTATCTGGTTGGAATTGAAGTGACAGGCAAAGAGAGAATCACGGTAGTCATTTCCAAAGTGCGTTCCCCGGTAACGCATCATCCCAGCGGGGGCAACTTGTCCCCAACGGATGGTGGCAGGCACGCGGTGTCCCGTCTGTGGGAGCAAGGGTTCGCCGTAGAGTCTCTGGGTAAGTCCGCGAGGAAACCAGTGAATCAGGGCGTCGTGGCGGCGTCCTCCAAAACTGTCGTAAATGGCTGCAGTCGAAAGAACTTCGCCGCTGCTGGTGAAGACGACATCGACGGGGTTGATGGGCCCCTGTCCATCAATGCGAACATCACTGCCGTCCGGAAGGCATGAGAAGATTCCGCCAGCACGACTTTTGCCGGTTTTACTGCCGTCGGTTCCGGTGAACTGGTAGCCGAAGTGTCCGCCGCTAAAGTAAAGGCGTCCATTTGGACCAAGGTAGGGCCCATGTTGATTTGCTCGGCCATCGAATTCCATCTCGCCGATAATCTTTTCACGCTTATCGGCTACTCCGTCACCGTTGGTGTCTTCCAGCCGCCAGAGATATGGTGCGGAGACGATGTAGAGCGCTCCATTGTGCCAGAGGCCACCCTCGGGCATGGTCATCTTGTCAGCAAAAATAGTGCTCTTGTCGAAAAGGCCATCTCCGTTGGTATCGGTGAGGCGGCGAATAAAACGAGGCAGTTCCTTCTCGATTTCCTTGCGAGTAGTAAGGTTGCGGCCATCGCTTTCAGCTACATAGAGATGCCCCTTATCATCAAGGCACGCCATCATGGGGTATTTCAGGAGTGGAGGAGCTGCCGCGAGGCTGATCTCAAATCCATCCCTGACCTTGAAAGGTGGAGGTCGAAAGGGTTTGTCTGCCAGAACAGAGGTGAATGCCCCTCCAAGGAAGAGTGTGATTGCCACCAGGGCATCCGGAGATGTGAGTTTCTTCCGCTTGCCTGTGCGGGGGACGGGTGGTAGGGCCTTCATTGATGGGAGAAGGCGACCACTGCAAAGGGGATCGTGCTCCTTGTCAACTTACCAAGCTATCATGCATACACACACCTTTGAAAAGATGGTCCGCGGCCTGATTGTTGCCGCTCTTTGCGGTTGGACGCTCACCAGTGGGGGATTGGCGAAAGAGGGAGCCACGGCTTCAGGTTTACCCGCTGAGGGCGAGATTGATGCTCATCTCAATGAATCCACGATGGAGCTGACTCAGGTGTTTCGAGGGGAGCGTTTCCCCAACATCGTGGTGGGGGTTGATGGGACGGTGGTAGCCACCTTTGGAACCAGCAGTGTGAAGGCTCGTCTCAGCAAAGATGCGGGGAGGACCTGGGGAGAGGAGGTCATTATCTCCAAGCCGGGATTCCAGTGTGGTGGTCTCACCGTTGATGAGGGGACCGGCGCCATTTTTGCATTTGTGGAAGAGCGTCACCCTCCCGCGCCAATCCATGTCTTTAAGAGTGTGGATCACGGGAAGAGCTGGAAGAAGGTAGAGGTGGTGATCAAGCCAGACTCGAAAGGAAACCAGCCCTCGATGCACATGAATGATCATGGGATTACCCTCCGACATGGAAAGCATGCAGGACGAATCATCAGGCCTTCGCGCTGGTATGCCGGGGCGAATGCCCGTGAGAAGTGGCCTGAGCACTACACCAATGCAATTTTCAGCGATGACGGAGGAACAACATGGGAAACCAGCGACCCGTTCCCTGCTAATGGGACGGGAGAGGCCACCATCGCGGAGCTGAGTGATGGCACTGTGTATTATAATTCTCGACGGCACTGGGCTCAGGAGGGGGCGGACCCTCGGCGGCGCTGGACGGCGACCAGCGCGGATGGCGGAAAGAGCTGGAAGGACCTGACGTTTTGCAAGGTTCTTCCTGATGGGCCGCAAAATACCAATTACGGATGCATGGCAGGTCTGACCCGGCTGAATGTGAAAGGTCGAGACGTCCTTCTCTACAGTAACTGTGACAGTCCCGGTGGGCGACGGCTTGGGACGGTCTGGGCAAGCTTTGATGGCGGAAAGACCTGGCCGCTGAAGCGGCTGGTTTTCAAAGGGTCCTTTGCCTACTCAGCGATGACTTCCGGTCGTCCCGGGACGAGCACCGAAGGCCTCGTGCTCCTTCATTTTGAGGGCGGGCCCAAAGGGGGATCAACATTAGCCCGTTTTAACCTGAGCTGGGTTCTCGGAGGAGAGAAAACCGGAGATGGATCGGTGCCAGACTGGGCCCACTCGAAGGCGAAGTAGGACCGATTCATTTTCTGCGAGATGTTGAGGAGTTCAAGGTTGGCTGAGCTGGCCCGCGTTTCCATGAAATCACGGATACTGGTGCTCTTGGCGCTTTTTCCCGGGATGGATTGCGTGGGAGATCCTGCATATCCCCTTTACCATCCGAAGCTGGAGAACAGTAAGAAAGGGGACCATCATGACTTTCCGCTCGGGGTCATTTCTGCGACTGGGCGACTTATTGATGGGGAGAGTGAAATCCTCATTGTGGACGTTGGTAAAGGTGGGGTGGCAGAGAAAGCGGGCTTGAAGGTAGGAGATCGTATCGTCTCTTCACAGGGGCGCTCGCCGTCGCTATTTTCCAAAGCCACTGAAACGGGGCTGGCTGGTCCTCAGGCAGAGCTTGCGCGTGCTTATGATGCTGCTCGAGCCACAGTGCCGCACGATCTTGACGTTGAGGTGCAGCGAGGAGGCAAACGACTTGCCCTCAAGGTGCGCCTTCCCGGCGGACGCCTGGACCCTGCGAAGTTGCTGAAAGGAATTGCGGCACACCTGCTTTCCACCCAGCAGAAAAATGGACGCTGGCAACCCGGGGTGGGGGGTGACGCGGATGTCTATACCTCCGCCTTCTGTGGATTGGCGCTTCTTGCTGCCGACGAACCGCGGTTCCTTCCGGCGATCACGGCCGCAATCCACTTTATCAACGAGAAAAGCACCGCATCCATCGATCTGAAAAATCCAAGATTTGGCCCCAAGAACTGGCAGGCAGCTAGTAGTGCAATCCTCATGGCAGAGTATCAACTTGCTACGGGTGACAAATCTTTCTTCAAGTTCCTTCAGGCGAATTGTGACCTTCTTGCGGCCAGAGTGACGAAGAATGGGAAAATGGGGCACCACTTTGATATCCCATATAATGGTGGCGGACTGGTGATCATCAATTCTCAGGCCCACCTCGCATGGGCGCTGGCAGA
>DFWB01000335.1 GCA_002380675.1 Akkermansiaceae bacterium UBA4145 | reverse complement strand
AACGTCGCGATCAAAATCCTGCCTCGTGAATTCGGGGAGGACCACGACTTCCGCAGGAGATTCGAGGACGAGGCCAAGGCCATGGCCAAACTGAATCACCCTAATCTTATCAGCGTATACGACTTTGGAGAGGTCGACCACATGCTCTACATCGTGATGGAGTTCGTCGACGGAAAGTCCTTCCATGAATCCTTCCACGGCAGAGCCATCGCGGAAAAGGAGGTTGCCCACCTTGTTGCCGGGATCTGCGAAGGACTCGCCCACGCCCATGAAGCGGGCATTCTTCACCGGGATATCAAACCCGCTAATATCCTCCTGGACTCGAAGAACCGACCGAAAATAGGAGACTTCGGACTCGCTCGGTTGACAGGGGAAACGGAAGGCGAGGGCATCATTTACGGGACCCCCGACTACATTGCTCCCGAGGTGATCAAGAACCCTGGCGCAGTGGACACCAGGTCCGATGTGTTCTCTACCGGAGTGATTCTCTACGAACTCCTGACAGGCAAGCTCCCTGAGAAGCGCTACATTCCAGCCTCACAGATTGAGGATGTGGACCCGCGTTTCGATAAGATCGTCCGGAGGGCAACTCACCCCTCTCCCATGCTGCGCTTCGCGGATGGAGAAGCGATGGCCTCGGATCTGAAAACGCTGCAGGACGCTCTCGACAATCAAGTCACGGGTATCGTAACAGCGCCACCAGCGGGAATGGCCACTCCGATCACCGGGACGACACCGCCTCCGGCTCATGCGGCAGGCCCGCAGAACCAGCCCCCCACTTCCGAGGCCTCCCCTCCAGAGGCTCCTCCTGCAGCTGCACCTGAGGTGCAGGTAAACATAGGCACCAACTGGTCGCTTCTTCGTAATCTTGTCATCATCGTTTTACTTCTGGCTGCGATCTTCGGAATGTATCGAGCCTACGAGTGGCAGAAGGAAGAAAACGCCAAGCAGCAGGCCAAGCAGCAACGCCTCACGGATCAGGCAGAAGCTGACGAGAGGCAGAGGGTTCTTGAGGAGAAACGAAACCGCGAAAGGCTGGAGGCCCTGAGGGCCGCTCAGCCAAAGCCCGTTCCAGTAGCACCCGAACCAGAACCGGAAACCCCCCTTGCAGCGCTCGAGCGACTGAAACCTTCCCTTACAACGGGAGAAGCCCGCACCGAATATCCACCCAACACACTGACCCGTGGGAATAGCCGCTTTTTTCTCATCGAGCAGGAGCTTAGCTGGCAGCGGGCCTCCTCCTATGCAGAGGAATACGGGGGACACCTCGCAGTCTGCCTCAACGAAGGCGAGCAAAAGTGGCTCTCCTCAAAGATCCCGGCCAACACCACAATCTGGCTCGGGGGAGGGGCCACCGGACGGACGGCATGGGGATGGGTTGATGGCTCTCCTTGGACTGTCCGCAGCCCCTCTCTTTCTACAGGAAATACAGCCACCTTAAGCGATCTCGGCTCCATCCGGTCGCAGCCGAGCGGAGAAAAGTTTCCCTTCTTTATCCAATGGCGTCATGACGGCACTAATCCGGGAACCCTCCAGGCCCAAATCGCTCGCCTGAAGGCTTCCCTGAATAGCCCAGAGCCCATCTACCCAGCGGGCGTGGTGTCTTTTGAAAATCGACGCTATCTCGTGATTGAGAACGCAAGGACCTGGAATGAATCCAATGCCGTCGCGCAGTCCGCCCACGGACACCTTGCGGTTCCTAGCGAGAAATCCGAGGACACCTATCTCCGGAGCCTGATCAGCCGCAGCCTCGGCGACGGCAGAAGCGCATGGATCGGAGGCAGACACAATGGGCGCGCATGGACTTGGATTACCGGAGAAACCTGGGCGTTTTCCTCATGGGCTCCCGATGCTCCTGATGGAGACGCCGCGGTGGAAAGCGCGGTAAAGCTTCTGGCCGGTGAAAACGGGGGATGGGACGATCAAAATCCAGAAGATCATGTAGAAGCCTTCGTCATCGAATGGAGCAAGGACCGTGGCAACACTGCCCCAGTATCTCCGGCCTCCGGAACCGGCGATTGGGCGAGCCAGCGAGCCACGTTCCAGAAAAAGGTCCGAACTCTGGAGGGTAAGTTCGGCTCCGCGCTTCTGGAAAATGGGAAGGGCCTTAAATCCGATCTTAACTTCTGGCTCCGTGGGTTGCGTAGCGCTGATGGTCGGGCCTACAAACCAACAATCGACCAGCTGAAGGCCAATGTAAGCGCCGAAGGAGTTATTCCACTAACCGTCCGCGACGCCATAAAACTTCCCCTCTCTCCTCGCGGAATCGACCTTTTGAGGAAAAGGATAGAGGCGCAACAGGCGCTGAAAGAAGCCGTACAGGCTCAGGCGAATCAGATCCGGCAGGCCTACATCGGGACCCTTAAGCTCAAGCAGGAAGCTGCCACCAAGGCAGGAAACGCCAGCGGAGCCCGAGCCATCCTGAACGAGATCAATGCCTGTGGCGCAACGGGGCGCGCTTTTCTCGAGCACCTTGGCTCAGGTGTCGTGGACACCGCAGAAGGGCGATAAGCCCTCACCAGAAGGCTTTAATCAACTGCCCGCGGGGCTCCGAACCAGGTTTAGCAGCATTTCTGGCGCTTGCGTAAAGCTGCAACGGAGGGCATTATGCGGTGTTGTTACCCTATGTCACCTGATCTCGATTTTCAGGCTCCCAGTGTAGAGGAGCTACAGCCGCACTTCCCGGCCTACGAGATTACTGCGTTCATCGCGCAGGGAGGGATGGGTGCTGTCTACGCCGCACGACAGGTTTCCCTCGACCGTCCGGTCGCAATCAAAATCCTTCCCCGTCAATTTGGAGCGGACCCGCAATTCCGGTCGAGCTTTGAAGCCGAGGCCAAATCGATGGCCCGCCTCAACCACCCCAACCTGATTGCCGTCTATGATTTTGGTGATGCTGATGGGATGCTCTACATCATCATGGAGTTGGTTGAGGGTAAGTCTCTCCACCATTCCGCCTATGGAAGAGCGATCGACCAGGAAGAAGCGGTTCGCCTCGTAGCCGGCATTTCCCATGGTCTAGCACACGCTCACCAGCACGGCATCCTGCACCGTGACATCAAGCCCGGAAACATTCTCCTCGGGCCGGAGGCAGTTCCCAAGATCGGGGACTTCGGTTTGGCGCGACCAGTCGGAGAAGGCCACAACCCAGACGAAATCGTATGGGGCACTCCCGGCTATAGTGCGCCCGAGGTAGTAAACAATCCTGGCGAAGTAGACCAGCGAGTAGATGTTTTTGCCGTAGGAGTTCTTCTCTATGAGTTACTGACTGCCAAAGTACCCTCAGAGCCCTGGCAGCCGCCGTCGGCAGTGAGCCAGTGCAGCCCGGAGTTTGACCGGATCATAAGGAGAGCCACTCATCCATCCCCGGAACTACGCTACGCCAAGGCAGAGGATCTCGCCAAAGAGCTGGACGAACTTGGAGACAAGTTGAAGAAACCGGTTCTGCGCCGTACTAAAACGGCTACCCCAGCCGTGGCCGGGCGAAGCCATTCTCCTGTGGGAATGCGCGCCGCAACCCCTGCCATCGCAGTTCCCCAGGCGAAGTCTCAATCGGTCCCTGTCATGGGAATTCTTGCCGCCATCATCGTCCTTGGGGTCCTCGGATTTATCCTGATTGGCTCAGGGAAGGGCGGAGACGATCAAACCGCGGCAACGTCCCCAGAGCAGGAATCTCCTACCCCAAAGCCCAAGCCCAAGCCCAAGCCCAAGCCCAAGCCTTCCCCCGTTGCAGAAATCCCCGAGAAGAAGGACCAGCCCGCCCCCGAGCCTGCCAAGCCCAAACCAGTTGAAAGCACCACGCAGGCGCTGGTGAGGCTTCAGGCCAAACTTAAGTCCGGTAACCTATCCGAACTTCCCAAGGGGACGGTCAAGCGCGGAACGTCTCACTATCTCCTGGTCACCAGCGCTCGCTCATGGATTGCCGCCTCTCATTACGCGGAGGCCCATGGGGCCCAGCTGGCCGCACTGAGCAGCAAGGAGGATCTCAAATGGGCCGTTTCTGAGCTCAAGCTTACCAGCCCGTGTTGGCTGGGCCTCTCAGATTCAGGCATGGAAGGGAAGTGGTACTGGGTGGATGGGAGCGCTCCCTCGGAAGATTTGTGGGCGGCGGGGCAGCCTGATGAAACCACCTCAGACGATGGTGGCGAGGACTACGCGGCCCTTCTCCCGGACCAGTCTCTCGATGACATGCCCGCCTCACGGAACCTGCCTTTCATTCTCCAATGGACCGAGGGAGGCAACACAGGATCTATCGCAAGACAGCTTGAAAGAGTCTCGGCCTCGCTCAAGGCCAAGCGGCCAGCTTTCCCAGCCGGCACCCGGAACATTAATGGCTCCCGCTTTCTTGCCGTACCCGAATCCATGTCGTGGGAGCAGGCTAATAGCCTCGCAGAGGGGGCTGGAGGACATCTCGCAGTTCCCTCCAGCCAGGAAGAAGCGGATTGGATCGGCACGTCCATGCGAGAGTTACTTGATCAGGGGGGAGGGTGCTGGATCGGAGGAAGGCAGAAGGGCACTGCCACGCCCGTATGGACTTTTGTCACGGGTGAACGATTCGACTTTGTTACCTGGGCGCCTGGACAGCCGGATCCCGGTGATAGTTCGGAGAAATATCTGCAATTTGGAAAAGGCGAGGATTCAGCGTTCGGCTATCTCAATGCAGCTGGAGGTTCCTCTGAAGCGCGCTTCTTCCTCGTAGAATGGTCAGCCCCTTCCCGCCGGAACATGCCGAGTGCCGGAGAAGCAAATCGGCCAGCTGGGGCCGAGGACTGGCTTGTTAAATACCGGCAGATATTCCGTGATGGCGAAAAGGCGTCCCACGAGCGCTGGAAGAGGCGACACGACAAAAACATAAAGGACTTCATTGCCGAGATGGAAAGTGAAACCAGCACGGCCCGCCGTTTCAGCCGCGAGGCAGAAAAACTGATCGATGGAATTACCGACAACATGAAGGAACAGGGAGAAATCCCTGCTTCGCTCAACCTGCCTGACTGGGCAAGGTGGGCAGGGCGCGCCGTGGAGAAAGAACACGAGAAAGCTGTGGCCAAGCAGCAAGGCATCTGGGAGGACTACGAAACCGACTTTGAAGATGCAAAGAGTCGCTACTGCGCCCAGATCAATAAGGAGATCCGGCGGCGTCAGGCTCAAGGAGATCGCGAAGGAGCCGCCTACCTTGGACGGGAGGAGGCTGCAGCGGCGGACAAGCCCTATTTTCTCGCTATTCTCGATGGAGAATTCCCCGAGGTTCCTGACGGACTGGGAGACGACGAAGACGAATGAGATCAGTGAGTTGACCGGTCTCGAACCCGGGCTAGGATCCCCCTGTCTGAAAAAGATCCCGTCATGGGCCATCCGGTCGGTGACCCCCCTGCCCTCTTCAAGCCCTTAACGCCCGGCCCGTGCCCCCTGCCAAGAAAAGCACCTCCGCTTCTCCGGCCCGCCGCAAGCCCGGCAGCTCCAAACAGGCGCAGCATGACGTTATCATCGTTCGTGGGGCCCGTCAGAACAATCTCAAGGGTCTCGACTTGGATATTCCACTCGGCCAGTTGACCGTAGTCACCGGACCTTCGGGCTCAGGCAAGTCCTCTCTCGCATTCCAAACGCTCTACGCGGAGGGTCAGCGGCGCTACGTGGAGACCTTCTCTCCCTACGTCAGACAGTTTTTCGACCGGATGGATAAGCCCTTGGTCGACCGGATCGATGGGATCCCTCCCGCCATTGCCATCGAGCAAAAAAATAATGTCCGCTCAACACGCTCGACAGTCGGCACCATAACCGAGATCAACGATTACCTGAAGTTGCTTTACGCACGCTGTGCACATGCTGTCGATCCCTCCTCAGGTGATATTATTCGTCCAGATACCAGCGATTCCATTGCCACGTGGTGCCTCGAAAACTTTTGCGACCAGCAAGCTCTGATCCTTTTTCCTATCGACGTTCCCCAAAACACGGAGCTCGAACCATTCTTCGCGTTTCTGCAGCAGCAAGGTTACCTTCGAATTTTCCTCAATGGACAGGTCGTCCGGACCGACACCCCCGAGGAGGCCGGGTTTGCCCTGCTTCCTCCCCAGCTTTACGTGATTCAGGATCGAATCCTCATCAAAAAAGCTAACCAGCATCGGGTTCTGGAGGCTCTGGAACGAGCCCTCGACCTCGGCAAAGGAACCTGCGCAATCAGCGACGAAGGAGAATCAGGCACGCCGAGATCCTTCACTACAAATTGGAGTAATCCTCTCACAGGGTTCACTGCCCGACCCCCGACTCCCGCTCTCTTCAGCTTCAACAACCCGATGGGAGCATGCCCAAACTGCCGAGGCTTTGGCCGTGTCATCGGCATTGATCTCAACAAGGCGATTCCAGACCATTCCCGCTCCATCCACCAAGGCTGTGTAAAACCCTTCCAGGGAGAACGAGGAGAGGAGTGCCAGCGAGACCTCGAACTCCACGGGGCCCGCAGAGGCTTGGATCTCGACTGCCCCTTCTCTGACCTGAGTAGCGAGGAGCAGAGCTGGGTCCTCTACGGTGAGCGAACCAGCCCTGAGGATGCGTGGGAAAATGAGGAGTGGTATGGCGTGAAGGGGTTTTTTGAATGGCTTGAAGGGCGAGCATACAAGATGCACATCCGCGTTTTCCTGAGCCGCTACCGGTCCTATACGACCTGCAGTAGTTGCCGGGGTGCCCGCCTCCAACCGGAAGCCCTCTGTTTCCAGGTCGACGGACGTACTCTCCCCGAGATCTGGCGTAGCCCCGTTACAGATCTACATCAATGGATCACTCAATTTACCGAAAGCCTTCAGACAGAAGGCGGTGGGATCGATAAGACCACCAAGCTTGTCCTTTCCGAGATCTCGAACCGGTTACGCTACCTCTGCGAGGTTGGACTAGGGTATCTCACTCTCGACCGGGCTACCCGAACCCTCTCGGGAGGTGAGATTGAACGAGTCAACCTGACCAGCTGTCTTGGCGCTTCCCTGACTAACACGCTCTTTGTTCTCGACGAACCGACCGTCGGGCTCCACCCCAGAGACGTTGGCGCCCTCATTTCCGTGATGCATGGCCTCCGCGACAAGGGAAACACACTTCTCGTCGTTGAGCACGAGGAGGCAGTGATGCGTGCTGCCGACTACCTTCTGGACATTGGGCCCGGCGCCGGGGAGCAGGGAGGTGAAATTGTAGCGGCATTACCGGGACACCGTGCGTTCCAGTCCGGCTCCCTGCGATCCTGCCCCCAAAGCTCAACCCTGCCCTATCTCCTCGGGAAACACTCGATTCCCATTCCACGCGAACGCCGAAAGCCCGGGGGCTATATTCGCATTCGTGGTGCCTCCCGTCACAACCTGACCAAGCTCGACGTAGATATTCCGCTTGGCGTCTTCGCCTGTGTGACGGGGGTTTCTGGCTCTGGAAAATCCACATTGGTTCACGATGTCCTTTACCAGAACTTGGCGGTAGCACTGCAGATAAATACCGATTCTGAACCCGCTCCTCTGCAGCAGCTTAGCGGTGCTGAGCAGGTCACAAGTGCGAAGCTCGTAGACCAGAGCCCTCTTTCCCGCACCCCGCGCTCGACACCAGTCGTGTATCTTGGCGCCTTTGATCTCATCCGCCAGCTTTTCGCTGAAAGTCCAGACGGAAAGCTTGCCGGAACAACCCCGGGATTTTTTTCCTTTAACTCCGGGGCGGGGCGCTGCGAAAGGTGTTCCGGCAACGGCTTCGAGAAGGTCGAGATGCAGTTTCTCTCGGACCTGTATCTTACCTGTCCGGAGTGCCAAGGCTCACGTTATAATCAATCCGCTCTTGAGATTCAGTTTGAGGAGAAATCTATCGCAGAGGTCCTCGCCCTCACGGTCACCGAGGCCACGTCCTTCTTTGCCCGAGGCGCCGCGGAAACGCCGCGGAGAGCCACTACCAAGGAAGCCGCCACAAAGGCTCGTATTCTTCTTATCCTACAGCCTCTGGAGGATCTAGGCCTTGGGTATCTTCGCCTCGGGCAGCCCCTGAACACTCTCTCTGGAGGTGAATCCCAACGCCTGAAGCTTTGCACCATTCTGGTGGAAGCTCTTTCCAGTCGCAAGGCTTCCCCCGAGCTGCTGGTGCTCGATGAGCCCACTACTGGCCTGCACTTCGGCGACATTCAAAAGCTGCTTATTGTTTTCAATCGGCTGGTAGATGTGGGGCATTCGCTGGTCGTCATCGAGCATAACCTCGATGTCATCAAATCTGCCGACTATCTGATTGATGTGGGCCCTGGAGCTGGATCTGAAGGAGGCAGGATTGTCGCGAAAGGAACGCCCGAGGAGGTTATGAAGACTTCGACCCAAACCGCACTCTACCTCGCCCCCCTCCTCGGCAAGGACCAAGTCGGAACGGAAAAAAACTGGCCCAAGAGCTCTTCCAGAAATCGGGCTCAGAACACCATTCAGATTGCTGGAGCCCGGGAACATAATCTGAAAAATGTCGACGTCACTATTCCGAGGGAGACGTTTGTGGTAGTCACCGGACTCAGTGGAAGTGGGAAATCCACTCTCGCCTTCGACATTATCTTCGCGGAAGGCCAGAGACGCTTCCTCGATTCCATGTCTCCCTATGCTCGTCAATTCGCCGAGCAAATGGAAAAGCCAGATATCGACGCCATATCCGGACTTCCTCCCACAGTCGCGATAGAACAGCGTATTTCACAAGGGGGTGGAAAGTCCACCGTCGCAACTGTAACAGAGGTCTATCACTTTCTTCGCCTCCTTTACGCAAAACTTGGCACTCAACATTGCCCTGAGTCCGGGGAGCCCGTGATCCCCCAAACCGAGGACGCCATCGTTGAGGCGGTCCGTTCTCATTTGAAACGGGGACCCGTCGACATCCTCGCTCCGGTGGTTCGAGGGAGAAAAGGCTTTCATAGTGATGTTGCTGCGTGGGCCGAGCGGCAGGGATACACCCGCCTGCTCGTGGACAACCAGTGGAAGGAAGTTGAGGCATTCGAGCGACTCGAACGCTTCCAGGAGCACGATATTGACGTCCTCATCCTGCACGTTTCGAAAGCCAGCACTCGTATTTCAGCTCTTCGAGATGCAGTAGCAACTGCCCTCCAATTGGGAAAGGGAACTCTTCGGCTTCTCGATTCTGGCAACTTTCTGCACCCTTTCTCGAAAGCACGCGTAAGCCCAGTCACTGGCCGCTCCTTCGAGGCTCCTGATCCCGCCCACTTCTCGTTCAACTCCCCGCGCGGATGGTGCAAAACCTGCAGAGGGCATGGAGAGATCATGCCCAGCCAAAAGCGCTCCCGAAAGTCGAGGCGAGATTCCTTCAATTCCAAAACGGAGGCTGAAATTGACTTTGATCGGAAGCTGGACCGGGCGGACAAGGAAGAACTCGTTATTTGCCCGGACTGCCAAGGAAGCCGCCTGAACGAGATCTCCCGGGCCATCCGGATTCAGGATTATGCGATTCAGGATCTGACCATGCTCCCCGTCTCGGAGGCGGCCGCTGCAGTGGAGAAATTCCACTTTACCGGAAGAGCACGCACGATTGCTCGCGATATCATCCCTGAAATTGTTCAGCGCCTGCTTTTCCTCGAGAAAGTTGGTCTGGGCTATCTCCAACTTAATAGATCTGCCCGAACTCTCTCAGGCGGCGAGGCTCAGCGTATTCGCCTAGCGGCCCAGCTGGGCTCCAACCTCCGGGGTGTCCTCTATGTTCTGGATGAGCCTACGATTGGACTCCATCCCCGTGATAACCAGAAGCTCCTCGACACGCTCGAGACCCTGAGAGCAAAGGGCAATTCCCTCCTCGTCGTCGAACACGATGATGAGACGATGGAGCGGGCAGGACATATTATAGATCTTGGCCCCGGGGCCGGACGCCATGGCGGAGAAATTGTTGCATCTGGCACTCTGGGGAAGATCCGGAAGCTGAAAAAGTCGATAACGGGCCAAGCCCTGGCCAACCCCCTCTCCCATCCTATCCGGGGCCAACGGCGGTCTCTGCCAAAGGCCTCCGCAAGAACAGGATGGCTCAGGCTCAAGGGGTGTTCCGTAAATAATCTCAAGAAAATCGAGGTCAGGATTCCCCTCGAGCGCCTGACTGTGATCACCGGAATCTCCGGCTGCGGAAAGTCTTCTCTCATGAGGGGCACACTTGCCGAGCTCTTCAAGCGGAACTCAGACAAGACATGGGCTTCCGCTTCAGGGGTAAAATCAATCCGCCATTGCTACGAGGTTGACCAGTCTCCCATTGGTAAAACCTCTCGATCCTGCCCCGCGACTTACGTGAAGATCTTCGATGAAATTCGCAAACTCTTTGCTCAGCTTCCGGAGGCGCGCATGAAGGGATTCGATGCCTCCCGATTTTCCTTCAACAATGCGAGTGGCCAGTGCCCCGAGTGTAAAGGGAACGGACGAATTAAGCTGGAAATGGACTTTCTTCCCTCTACGTGGACTCATTGCGAGAGTTGCAACGGCAAACGCTATAATCCTGCCACTCTTGCAATACGATACAATGGCCAGTCCATCGGCGATGTTCTCGCTATGACCATTGACGAAGCTGCTGAGTTTTTCGCCGCCCACGGAAAACTGCACAGGACCTTGTCCCTTCTTAAGGAAACCGGACTCGGTTATCTCCAGATCGGACAGCCGAGCCCTACCCTCTCTGGCGGAGAGGCCCAGCGGATCAAGCTTGTAACCGAACTGACCCGCGGCCGGATCAGCAAAACCTCGATCAAGTCGCGGAAAACCCAGGCTAATCTCTACCTCATTGAAGAGCCATCAATCGGACTTCACCTCGAGGACGTAAAAAGACTGATCGACGTCCTTCACCGTTTAGTCGAGGAAGGACATACCGTGGTAGTGGTCGAGCACCACACCGGAATCATGGCCGAGGCAGATAATATTATCGACATGGGCCCTGAGGCGGGAGAATCCGGAGGGCGCATTGTTACACAAGGGCCCCCGGAAAAAGTCGCCAATTCGAAAACCTCCCGAACGGCTCCCTTCCTCAGAGCAGCCCTGAAAGGTTAAGGGCTTGGGCCGGTTACGGAGAAGGAGCCATCCCCTGATAAGATGAGATTCCCAGAACCCGCTGGGATTTTGCAAGATCCCCCAAATCTTCCCCGTAAATAAACTATCTTAGCGCCTCGTTGCTCTCTTCTGCTCTTATCTAAAAGATTTGCTTGCTCCCAGAGCAACACGGCCCATGTTCCCGCCAGAATGAAAAATATCCTCCTCATCCTTACAGCTGCGGCATTGATGATCCCGGTTTCCCGGGCCGAAGAGAAAGCGGATGCAACCAAAGCTGACGTCAAGGTCACCATCACTGGTAATGACCAGATGAAATACGACAAAGCCGAGATCGAGGTAAAGGCGGGCCAAACCGTCGCCCTTACTTTCAAGAATATTGGGGCTCTCCCCAAGGCTGCCATGGGCCATAATGTGGTGATCCTGAAGCCCGGCTCTGATATCCCAAAGTTTGCCATCGGTGGCGTAGCCAACGCGGCCGGAGACTATCTCCCTCTCGACCCTGCCCTCATTGCCCAAATTGTCGCGAAGACCAAAATTCTGGGGCCTAAGGAAGAAGAAACGATCGTCTTCAAGGCTGCCGCTGCGGGGGACTATCCCTTCCTATGCACGTTCCCGGGGCACTTCGGTGTCATGAAGGGAATACTCAAGGTCAAGTAAGGAATTTCTTTCACCCTGATCGAACAAAGCCACGCCGAGGCGTGGCTTTTTATTTTCTGAGCTAGCACCCAACAGGAAACTCATTTTTGCGGCCAGCATCTTCAGGGAGTGCTCTCTGCACCCTCACCTTCGGCGCTATCCGGGCAGCTATCGTCTGCACTTTCCTCTCCGACCGGAAAGCAATGGCCATTAAGTCAGGTAGGAATTCCTGCTGCTGGCAGGATCCATAGCTGCAGGGCTAGGTAAAGCCCCACGATCCCTCCGGCTACGAGGAACCCTCCGAGGAAACCCCCCGGTTTTCTGTGATCCCTGTCTTCGCGCGCCTTCATGGACTGAGAAGTAAACTCTTCACCCTCAAGATAGGGCCAAGTCGTATCCTCGCTACTAGAAAAGATTTTCCCTTCCTGAGAATTCGAGAACGACCCCTGAAGATCTTGAAAGTCCTTCATTCCAAAAGATCCGTAGGGCTTCCTGCATTGCGATCGGAACGGAATCTGCATACTTTGCTGTATGATCAAGGCCCTTCGCCTCCTCATTGTAGTCGCAGTGATGGCAGCTCCTACGGTATTCGCGCAGCACCAGCACTTTAAGAATTTGGAATGGCGAGAGCGCCTGACCGATCATTTTGCGCTGCGAGCAAAGGGAACGAACCATGATCCAGCTCGTCGCTATGCGGAAAAGGTCTGGGACGAGTGCGTCCGGGTTCTCCCTGGACTCGAAGAGGACTTCGGACAGAACAAATTCAGGACCCCAGGCGGCGCTTCGGGCTCTGAAACCGCTCCTTACCGCTTCACAGTATACCTCGTTGGCTCCGGCCACGACTACACCACTGTTCTCGAGCAGGAACAGCAACGAAGCGGATGGGATGCGAACCAGCTCCAATCCTGCAGGATTACTCGCAACTACGGAGACCCTCAAAACCGCTACCGGGTGCTCTGTAAAGCGGACCCCGAACGATCCGCCGGAGGAGAGACCGACCTGACGCCCGTATTCGTCCATGGCACCGCAGCCACAATCCTTAAAGGGCGCGGCCTGTCAGGATCCATGCCCTTCTGGATGACTGCGGGTTGGGGCTACTATGTGGAGCACCGCATCTTTCGACTTTGCCGGGTCCACTACATTGATTTCAAGACCTATTACGCGAACGAAAAGGCAGATTTCAAACGGGGGGCTACCCTTGAGGCGGATGAATCATGGCCCAGCCCGTTGAAAAAAATGTGCCGGAAGGAGATCCGGGAGACTCTCGACTCGGTATGTAAGGCCGAAATCCTTTCCCTTACACCTAATCAGTCGGGCTATATTTTCGCCCTGACCTACTTCCTTGTAAGCACTGACGAGAATATCACGAAATACCAGAAGCTGGTTGAGCGATCCCGCCAGGGCGAAAAAATCACCAAGTCCGTTCTTCTCGAGGTCTATGGCTACGAAGACGACGCCGCTCTGGAAAAGGACTGGTATGAGTTCATGGAGAGCCGGGACTTCCGGTAGGCCTCGCCAAACTCCCCGTCTTGCTTGCCCAGGTCCGCTAGTAGTATTCTTGGAGGGGTTTCACCTTGAACTCCCGTTGCTGTAGAGAGCGAATCGCCTTCACACTTGCATCTGCCGCAGAAAGATTCGTGCAAAGGCTGACCTTGTTTGCCACTGCGGTGCTCCGGATGATAACCTCATCCTCCCTTGATTCATGACTACTTGGGGTATTCACCACAAACTGGATCTCCCCGTTTTTCATCATATCCAGAACGTTCGGCCGCTTCCGTTCAGCGAGTTTGTAGAGTCGCTGGGCAGTAACTCCAGCTTCCTCCAAGGCACGGTGAGTTCCTCCGGTGGCAAAAAGGGTGAACCCCGCTTCAACGAATTGTGAAGCGATCGTGATTGCCTCCTCCTTGTCACGGTCACTTACCGAGATGAAGACATTTCCCTCCATGGGCAGCGGATTGAATGCACTGATCTGACTCTTTGCATATGCCATCCCAAGGTCCTCATCGATGCCCATCACCTCTCCCGTAGACTTCATCTCGGGTCCGAGAACAATGTCAATGCCGGGGAACCGAGGCCACGGAAAGACCGCTTCCTTGACGTTATAGTGAGCAGGCACAATACGCTCGGTAAGCCCTAGATCAGGAAGTTTTTCTCCCACCATGATCTTTGCTGCGATCTTAGCGAGTGGAACCCCGATTGCCTTCGAAACGAAAGGAACCGTTCGGGAAGCCCTTGGGTTCACCTCGATCACGTAGAGCTCTCCATCCTTGACAGCAAACTGAATATTCATGAGGCCCTTGACCTTCAATTCTCTCGCAAGGTTGATTGCAGCCTCCTCAATCTCTGCCTCAATCTTCTCCCCCAGACTGAAAGCAGGAATGACACAGGCCGAGTCTCCTGAATGAACGCCAGCATGCTCAATATGCTGCATGATTGCTCCCACAACCGTATTCTCTCCATCGGAGATACAATCAACGTCCACCTCGGTGGCCCCATCGAGGAAGCGATCTACAAGCACGGGCCGCTCCGGAGAGGCATCGACCGCCTCTCGCATGTAACGACGCAACTCCTTATCATCATAGACAATCATCATGGCCCGTCCCCCTAGGACAAAGGACGGACGCACCAATACAGGGTATCCGATTCTGCCCGCAACCTCGACGGCTTCCTCCTCGGAGACCGCCGTTCCAGCCTCAGCCTGCTGCAAGCCCAGACCGTCAAGCAGGGCTGAGAAATGCTTGCGGTCCTCGGCGAGCTCGATAGATGCTGGAGATGTTCCCACGATAGGGACTCCATGTCGCTCAAGATCGGCGGCAAGATTGAGAGGGGTCTGCCCTCCGAACTGAACGATCACCCCGTCAGGGTTTTCCTGATCGCAGATGTTAAGGACGTCCTCCAGCGTAAGCGGCTCAAAAAACAGCTTGTCACTAGTATCGTAGTCCGTGGAGACAGTTTCCGGATTCGAGTTAACTATAATTGTCTCATAGCCCAATTCCTTCAGCGCGAATGAGGCGTGCACACAGCAGTAATCAAATTCTATTCCCTGCCCGATCCTGTTGGGTCCTCCCCCTAGGATGATAATCTTCTTCGTCTCTGAGTCCCGTGCTTCGTTTTCGTCACCATAGGTCGAATAATAGTAGGGCGTGTAAGCCTCAAACTCCGCAGCACAGGTATCAACAAGGCGGTAGGTTGGAAGAATGCCTACTCCTTTTCTCTTTTCTCTGACCGAATCCTCCGACTCCCCTCGGGCAAGAGCGATCTGCTTGTCGGAGAAACCAAGCTTCTTCGCCCGGCGCAAGTCAAGATCTGCCAGATTTGCCCCCTCGTCCGCGATCTCCTTAAGGTGCACAAGAAACCAGCGATCGATCTGGGTGGCCTGGAAAAGATCTTCGACGCTCCAGCCATGCTCAAAGGCGACCTTGATCCAGTAAATCCGTTCACAGTTTGGCACATGCAACTTACGCTCAATGTCTTCTCGGGAGGGATCCGCCGGATCCTTCCCATCCCAGCCAAATCCATGGCGGCCTGTTTCGAGTGAACGGAGAGCTTTCTGCATGCTTTCCTTGAAGGTCCGGCCGATGCTCATGGCCTCGCCGACGGACTTCATCTGGGTCGTAAGGACAGGATCTGCGGCAGGAAATTTTTCGAAGGTAAAGCGTGGCACCTTGGTCACCACATAATCGATGGTGGGTTCAAAGCTGGCCGGCGTCTCCCGAGTAATATCGTTGGGGAGTTCGTCCAGAGTGTATCCAACCGCAAGTTTGGCCGCGATTTTGGCAATCGGGAAGCCCGTCGCTTTCGAGGCCAGCGCCGAGGATCTGGAGACTCGCGGGTTCATTTCGATCACCACCACTCGGCCATTTTCAGGATCCACCGCAAACTGAATGTTTGACCCACCAGTCTCCACCCCAATTTCACGGATCACCGCAAAGGATTGATCCCGCATGATCTGGTATTCCCGGTCGCTCAAGGTCTGGGCAGGAGCCACCGTGATGGAATCGCCAGTATGGACCCCCATGGGATCCAGGTTTTCGATCGAACAAATGACGACGCAGTTGTCTGCGCAATCGCGCATGACCTCCATCTCAAACTCTTTCCATCCCAGAAGGCTCTCCTCAACAAGGACCTCGGTAACAGGAGAGAGGTCTAATCCTCTCGCCACGATCGTTTCGAACTCCTCCTTGTTGTAGGCGATTCCTCCTCCGCTGCCACCAAGGGTATAGGCAGGCCGTATAATCAGGGGGAACGTTCCGATATCCGCCGCAACACTTCGCGCATCCTCCATGGTATGGACAACGCCAGACTGCGGAAGGTCCAGACCAATCTTGAGCATGGCCTCCTTGAAGAGCAAACGATCCTCTCCCTTGGCGATGGCATCCGCGTTAGCTCCGATCATGCGCACGTTGAGCTCCTGGAGAGCCCCACTGTGCCACAAGTCCATGGAAGCATTAAGAGCGGTCTGACCCCCAAGGGTGGGAAGGAGCGCGTCCGGCTTCTCCTTCTCAATGATCTTCCGAATCACCTCAGGTGTGATCGGTTCGATATAGGTCCGATCCGCAAACTCCGGATCGGTCATAATGGTGGCCGGATTGGAGTTCACCAGGACTACTTCGTAGCCCTCTTCCCGTAACGCCTTACACGCTTGCGTCCCGGAGTAGTCAAATTCACACCCCTGACCGATGACGATCGGTCCCGACCCAATTAGCAGGATTTTTTGCAGGCTCTTGTCCTTTGGCATTCAGCTTGTCTGGCCTAAACTTTCGTTTTACTGCCAAGGCCCCGCCTCGGGGTCAAGACCAGCCCGAAAAAAAGACACTCTGAAGTCACAAAATCTGCCTTTTCTGCCCAAATTGTGAACAACCTCGCTGTCTGCCGCATGACCCGGGGCCCCGCTAGACGCGTCGGCGTTTCCGCTTCAAATTCAACTGAGCCATCGACTTCGAGATCGACGCCTGAATGGCCGCCACCTCCTCGGCGTTATCAGAGCTATCTATATTGGCGAGGGATTCTTCCGCGCGCTTCATCGCTTCCTCCACCTTTTTCTCATCGATTTCGCTATCGGTCACCGCAAGGTCGGCAAGGATCGTAATTTTTTCCTGAGTGACCTCGGCAAAGCCCGACCCTATGGCGAGCTCCTCTATTTTACCATCCACCGTATAGCGCAATTCTCCCGGGCTCACACCGGTCACTAACGGAGCGTGCCCAGGCAGGGCTCCCAGCTCTCCTTCCGTTCCCGGAAGGTAGACGTTTTCCACCTCCCCGGAGAAGACCTTCCGTTCGGGAGTAACAATTTCGAGGAGTTCTGGCATTTGCTGACCTGTGTCTGGTGTCCTTGGAGAAAGGGCTCAAGGGGCCTATCCCTTCTCGACCGTATCGATCGCACCCTTCATGTAGAAATTACTTTCAGGCACGTCATCATGCTTCCCGTCGAGAATCTCCGCGAAGCCCTTGACGGTGTCATCGACCGATACGTAGACGCCCGGCGTTCCAGTGAAGACCTCTGCCACGCTGAAGGGCTGCGAGAGAAAGCGCTGAATCTTACGAGCGCGGAAAACCGTGAGCTTATCCTCATCAGAAAGCTCATCCATACCCAGAATCGCAATGATGTCCTGCAGGTCCTTGTAACGCTGGAGCACAGTCTGGACCCCACGTGCCACCCGGTAGTGCTCCTCACCCACCACGTCAGGCGCAAGGGCGGTGGAAACAGAGGCCAGAGGATCCACCGCAGGGTAAATTCCAAGCTCCGCAAGAGAGCGCTCCAGCACCACCGTGGAATCAAGGTGGGCAAAGGTATTGGCGGGAGCAGGGTCCGTCAGGTCGTCTGCTGGCACATACACCGCCTGGAAGGACGTAATGGAGCCCTTGTTAGTAGAGGTGATTCGCTCCTGAAGGCCGGCCATCTCCTCCGCGAGAGTTGGCTGGTAACCCACCGCGGATGGCGTTCGTCCGAGCAGAGCCGAAACCTCCGAGCCCGCCTGAGAAAAGCGGAATACGTTGTCCACGAAGAGCAGCACGTCCTGATTCTCTTCGTCCCGGAAATACTCAGCCATCGCGAGGGCAGACAGGGCGACCCTGAGACGTGCTCCCGGAGGCTCATTCATCTGCCCGTAGGTAAGCGCAACCTTTGAACCCTCACTGATCACCGTAGGCATGCCATTCTCATCGAGCTTAAGCTCCCCGTTGGAATCCTTCTCGGCGTTAATGACGCCTGCCTCGATCATCTCCATCCAGAGGTCGTTTCCTTCCCGGGTCCGCTCACCCACTCCGGCAAATACAGAGTAACCTCCGTGATTCTTCGCAATGTTGTTGATGAGCTCCATGATCACCACGGTCTTGCCCACACCAGCACCACCGAAGGCACCAACCTTGCCGCCCTTGGTAAAGGGGCAGATCAAGTCGATCACCTTAATCCCGGTCTCCAAGATTTCGGCAGAGGTAGACTGGTCAGTCAAAGGAGGGGCGGCTGCGTGGATCGGGTAGCGCTTCTCGTGAGGCACTGGTCCGAATCCGTCCACCTCGTTACCCGTTACGTTAAAGATCCGGCCTAACACTCCACTGCCAACTGGCACGGTAATCGGGTCGCCGGTGTCAGAGACAGGCATACCCCGCTTTAGTCCGTCCGTGGTTGTCATCGCCACCGCCCGCACCCAGCCATCACCTAGGTGCTGCTGAACCTCAAGGACAAGGGTCGTTTCGGAGCCATAGAGGTCATAGGTGACCTCAAGGGCGTTGTAGATGGCAGGAAGTTTCTCTGCATTGGAGAAATCGGCGTCCACCACGGCGCCAATGATCTGCACGATAGTTCCGGTATTGCTCATAGTTGTGGGCGGGTTGGTCTCGGAAGAGTTTGTTGTGTAGGAAAATCTTAGTTCTAGCCTTCTATTCCATCGCCTTCATAGCGGTGGTGATCTCGAGAAGTTCTGAGGTAATCGCAGCCTGACGCACCTTGTTATATTCGAGAGTGAGGTCCTTGATCATCTGCTCAGCGTTGTCTGTGGCAGCCTTCATGGCCACCATCCGCGCTGAGTGCTCGGACGCCCGGGCTTCGAGGATCATCTGGTAGACTTGGTAGTTGAGATAAAGAGGCAGCAGGCGATCAAGTACTCCCTCCGTATCCGGCTCGAAGATATAGTCCCGGGATTGATCAGTTTCCCCGACCTCGGCGCCTTCTCCCATTCCCTCGTAAGACCGTTTCTCGGCCAGCTTGGACTCTTCAACCGGAAGCAACTGCTGAATCCAGGGAGTCTGGGTCAGGGTCGTTTCGAAATTGGTAAAGGCGACCTTTACGGAGCTATATTCTCCGGTAAGAAACTGATCGGTGAGATAGCCTCCGAGAGGCTTGGCATCCGCAAAAGGAGTAGGATCTGCCACTTCCCAGTCGGAAACGATGTTCTGGCCGAGCTTGCCGAGCGATAACCGCAGTTTACGCCCTACCGTGACGACTTCGGTGTCATCGCCTAACTCAGCCCTGACCTTCTTCAAGAGATTGGTGTTGAGACCGCCACAGAGTCCCTTGTCCGTAGAAATGACCAGCAGAAGTTCTTTTTTCCCTGCAGGCTGCTTAAGTAAGACGTGCTCCTCCTCGCTGAGGTTTTCCTTGAGGTCTACCAAAACTCGGTTCAGGCGATCGGCGTAATCCCGACCTGATAGCGCCTGATCCTGAGCCTTTTTCATCTTCGCGGCGGCCACCAGCTGCATCGCTTTGGTGATCTGCGAGGTGTTCTTGACCGACTTAATTCGTCGGCGGATGTCGCGAAGGTTGGCCATTCTTCAGGTAACCGTGATCTTTTTCTGTATCTGTTTACTATTGCTTGAGAAGGCGGAAGGCCACATCGGGCACCCTTAGCTCCATGTAGCCTTGAAATCCTTTAGAGCTGTCTCCAATCCGCTGACGACGGGATCCGTAAGAGCCTTTTCATCGAGAATGAGCTGCAGGAGATCCTGCTTGCGGGTGGCGAGAAACTCTTCGAGAGCCTCCTGACATTCCTTGATTCTCTTCACCTCAACGTCATCGAAATATCCATTCTGCATCGCCCAGAGAATGGCGACCTCCTGGTCGAGCCCCAGAGGGCTGTACTGGTTCTGCTTGAAGAGCTCCACGATTCGCTCCCCCCGCTCAATCTTAGCCTTGGTGGCATCATCGAGGTCAGACCCGAACTGGGCAAAGGCCTGAAGCTCCCGGAACTGAGCCAGATCGAGCTTGGTTGTTCCAGAAACCTTCTTGATCGCCTTGGTCTGAGCTGCAGATCCCACCCTCGAAACTGAGAGGCCGACCGAAATCGCAGGCCGGATACCTTGGTAAAACAGATCGGTCTCGAGGAAGATCTGACCATCCGTAATCGAGATCACATTGGTCGGAATGTAAGCCGAGACGTCCCCTGCCTGGGTCTCAATGATGGGAAGCGCTGTGATGGAGCCTCCACCCTCCGCGTCAGAGAGGCGGGCAGAGCGCTCGAGCAACCGGCTATGCAGGTAAAACACATCTCCGGGGTAGGCTTCGCGGCCGGATGGCCGGCGAAGCACGAGAGAGACCTGGCGGTAGGCCACGGCCTGCTTGGAGAGATCATCATAGACGATCAGGACGTCTTCTCCCTGATCCATGAGGTATTCCGCCATCGCGCAGCCCGCGTAGGGCGCGAGAAACTGATTGGTAGCGGAATCAGAAGCCGCGGCGGCGACCACAATGGTATTCTCCATCGCTCCAGCCTTTTCCAGCGTGGAAATCGTCCGGGCAATATTGGACTGTTTTTGTCCGATGGCGACATAAACGCAATAGAGAGGCTTGTGGTTCTTCAGGGTTCCTTCCTTCGCAGCCTTATTCTGCTGCGCTTGCGCAATTATCGTGTCCACCGCAATGGTGGTCTTGCCGGTAGAGCGGTCTCCAATAATGAGCTCTCGCTGTCCCCGCCCAATTGGAATCATAGCATCAATTGCAGCAATCCCTGTCTGCACCGGTACGCTCACTGACTTTCTCTTAATGATCCCGGGAGCAATTTTCTCCACCGGGTAACTATCGTCGGCCTGAATCTCTCCCTTGCCATCTACCGGCCTACCAAGAGCGTCAACCACCCGGCCCAGCAACCCTTTACCAACCGGGACGGAAAGGAGCTTTCCGGTAGTGTGGCACTCATCCCCTTCGGCGATATGCCTTGATTCGCCGAGCATCACGACTCCCACCTCGCCTTCCTCAAGGTTGAGGGCAAGGCCAAAGAGATTTCCCGGAAACTCGATCATCTCATTCAGCTGCACCTCGCTGAGGCCCTCGACCTTGGCGACGCCATCACCGATTTCCCGGACAGTCCCTACGTTAGTCTTGGCGACCCCGGCAGAGACGTTTGCGATTTCCTGTTCCAGTTCCTGAAGAATATTACTCATGACAGTGAGAATTGAATTTGAGTGAGAACGTAAGTTAGAGAGTAGTTAAAAAGAGTTGGAAAGGCGCTCGAGGCGGGTTTTGACGCTGCCATCCCAGACATCATTGCCGACTCGCACCCGCATTCCGCCGAGAAGTTCCGGGGTCACCTTGAACTCGAAGGTGAGGTCATCCCCATATTGGCGGGAGAGACTTGCCTTGACCCTGTTTTGGGACGGATCGTCCAAAGTCTTGGCGCTCTCGACGAGGACCTGCCGCCGCTCCATCTCAAGCCGGATCAGCCTTTTGAGCTCGTGCAGAATCGCCTGCCAGCCGCGCGGCTTGGATTCCGCGACTTTCTTGAAAACCCGGCGCAGCTTCTCATCAACCACCCGGTCTCCTTCAACACACATGCGGAAGGCTCGTCGGGCGGTGGTTGCTGCTTCGCGGGAAATTTTCATCGTAGTAAACAGAGTCTGCTAGCTTTCAACTTCGGCCATCGCCTCTTCGTTGATGCGCTGCTGGTCGTCATCATTGAGAACTTTGCCCGTCACCTGAGCGGTGCAGTTCGAAACCAAGCGGCCAAACTCTCGCTTGAGGTCCGCGTGCATCTTGTCCTTCTCACCACGGGCCGCCTCTTCGGCCTTGGCGATAATTCCCTTGGCTTCCGCAGTAGCTTCCTGAGTCTTTTTCTCGCCCAAGATGACCGCACTTTCCTTGGCCTCCTCAATCAAGCGCTTGGCACGCTCGTTGGCCTCCTGAACCGCCTCCTGGGTCCGCTGCTCACTCTCCGCAATCTGCTTCTCAATCTCTGCAAGCTTGGCTTCGCCATCCGCGATTCTCTTTTTCCGAGCATCCAGCATTTCCCTCACCGGGCCATAGGCAAACTTCTTCAACACCGCGCAGACAATGAGGAAATTGAGCAGCTGGCAGAAGAAGGTGACCGGGTAAATCTTGAACGTGTTAAAGATCTCGGAGGCAACGTTGCCGCCTTCGGCTTCAGTCGCAGCCGCTGCTGCGAGGACCAGAATGTTATCGAGGGGCATGAGGAAAGAGGGGGAATGGAAACGAAACTTAGACTGGGAGGGAGGGCACTCCGGCGAGCGCCCTCCCTAAATTCCTGTTATCCGAGGAAGATGGAAATGAAGATGAGTCCCTCCGCCAGTGCGGCGAAGATAATCCCAATCGTCAGGATTCCACCCTGAGCGCCAGGGTTGCGGCCTACGGCCTCAGCGGCCTTGGCGCCAACCAAGCCCACACCAACACCAGCTCCAACGGCAGCAAGTCCAACGTGGATTTTACCTTCTATCGCAGCAAGAAGCTCGAAAAGGTAAGGAACGTTGGCAAGAAATTGCGTGAGGATGTCCATTGTTTCTATTGTTATTGTTTATTTCGTTCGTTTTACCGGTTTCCACGTGCTCCATGGTCCAACCGATAAGAGTGTTTCTAGGATTTAGCTGCAGGGGAGCCGGCTGCTGGTTCGGGGTCAGGTTCAGCGTGCCCACTCTCCTCATGGTCTTCGTCATGATGCTCACACATCAGCTTGGTAAACACGGCGCACAACAGGACGAAAACGAGGGCCTGGATCAGACCCACCAGAAGTTCCAGGAAGTAGAAAGGCAAGGCCGGTGCCCACTTGAGAAAGTCGGGCACCTTGTCCATGATCATAAGGGTTTCCAGCATGTTCTCCCCGGCATACACGTTCCCGTATAGCCGGAACATCAGAGCCACCGGACGGACCGCAATGGAGATCACCTCGATAACTCCGACAAAAAGAAAGAGAGGCACCATCAGGACCAGCATCAACTTTGAAAAATCCCCCTTCGGCGCAAAAATGTGCGCGATGAAATTCTTGGGCCCGATCTCGGTGAACGACCAGTAAAACCATAGCCCGAAGAAGGCAGCCGACATGGCCATGGTCAAATTGAGATCCGCGTTCGCTCCTCGAAAAAACGGACGAAACTGGTCACCAGCCGGCGCATTTTCGGCCGTTAGTCCAATCGTTCCTACCCCCGGAATCAATCCCGCCCAGTTGCAGCAAAGAATCAGGATAAAGGAGGTGGCAAAAAACCAGAACGATCTCCTCGCGAGATGTTCTCCCATGATGCCGGCGAAGAAATTAAAGAGGCTTTCGACCATCCACTCCACGAGA
>DFWB01000078.1 GCA_002380675.1 Akkermansiaceae bacterium UBA4145 | reverse complement strand
TAGTTGGACTGCCAACTGCAAGAGAAACGCAAAACAATCAGATATAACCAATGCATCTATACCCTCGTTACCACAACCCATTGAACGTTCTCTCCGGACTACACCGCGCTTTACAAACCCCTCCCCGGAATCCGCACCGCAATGACACCTCTCACGGAGTCAGGATCGTTGAGACCGACGCTGCCTGGGTTCTTCAAACCGACCTCCCGGGATTTAGCAAGGAGGACGTTTCCTTGTCCTTCCAGAAGGGCACCCTTCGCCTTGTGGGGGAACGGGATAATCCGACCGACGCATTTCCATCTAAGATTGAGCGCACCTTTCAGGTAGCCAAGGAACTCGACGTAGAGCGCGTCTCCGCAACCCTCGAGAATGGTCTCCTTGAGATTACCATCCCAAAGCCCACCGTAGGAACGAATGACCCAATCGAAATTGAGGTCAACTAACTCCCTTTCCAAAAGACCCTAGCAACCCACAAACACATTCCATCTTATGGGTACTCATTACGATTCAACCAACACGCTCACTGTAAGCAACAGGGAGCACCATCCGACCTATCCCCGCCCTTCCTATCTTGTCAAAAGAGAAGAGGGAGCCTTCCGACTCACAATCGCTCTCCCGGGTGTTTCCCGGGATAACCTGAATGTTTCGCTGGAAAAAGGTCTTCTGACCGTCACCGGGAGTCGCGCCTCTAGCGAACTCCATTCCGCCAAGGACCCCTCCAATGGCAGAGCCCCGGAAGGCTATGAATTGCAGACGCGCCTCCACCCCGATCTGAGTCCAGAAGCTATGAGCGCTCAGCTCAAGAACGGAATCCTTACTCTTGTACTTCCGGAGAAAGAATCCGCGAAAAAGCGGGACATTCCCATCAACTGACCACCCGGCAAACCGGGTTCCCTGACGCTCCGTCCTACCAGAAGGCCAAAATTGTCAATTATCCGCAGCTCAGGATCACCACTGAAGAGGTTTGACTCGACACAGCCTGTATCTCACGCAAGTTAGGGCGCAACCCAGCGAAACCTATGCATGAGGCAACCACCCAAATCCGCGGTTTTCTTCAGTACATCGCCCTTCAATTCATTGATTACCCCGAACAAGCCCAGCTGCGGGTTGCCGAAATAGACTCTAACCACCTCTCTTTCCGCCTGATTCTAGACCACAACGATGTAGCGATGCTCATCGGACGCGGCGGATTCACGGCTGGGGCCATCCGGAGCGTCCTGAGTGCTGCTGCCGAACGTCAGGGGATCAAAGTGACCTTGCGAATTCATTCCGTGGAGGAAGAACAGCAGCGCCTCGCCGAACTGGAAGCCAAAGAGATCGTCGACGACGGGCAGCAATAGCCCACGAGTTTGGGCTGGCCCATGGTTATCCGGGCTGATCGACCTCCTCCTGTGCGTGGAGCGAGACGCGATGCGTCTCACAGAGTTCCTTAACCTCCCTGAGCCCAAGGACCAGCGTCTGGCGAGCTTCGATCACGACCGTCGAGACACCAGCATCCCGGCACGCCAGAATGGTATCGGGCCCAACCACTGGCACATCAAACCGAAGATCCTGACCCGGCTTGGATACCTTAACCAGCTTCACGTTCTTCCCCTTCCCGAGGTCCCCTCCCCGACGCACACACTTGTTTGTTCCCTCGAACGCCTCCACTGCAAGCACGGTTCCGTCCCTCACAACCACTGACTGCCCAATATCGAGCCTGCTAACTTCCTTAGCCATGCGCATCCCATATGCCGCATCGATTAACCCAGCCTCGTCGAGCTTTGGACCAAATACTGGGCCTGGCCCCGGAAGATACTCCTCTAGGTAGGTCGTAGAAGGCAGCACTTTAATCCCCTCCCTGCCAAGCTCTTCAGCCACTGCACTGAACATGGTCTCCGCATTCCGCTCGCTGAGGCTAGCGAGAATCTTAATCACTCGGAGATCGGGGCGCAGGTCAAACAAACGTCCCGGGGTAATCTGTCCGATCATCACGCATTCAGTGATCTCTTCCTGCTGGAAAAATTTGATTGGCTTGGCGAGCTGGCCAACCCGGAACCACTCAACAGTCTCCACTTCCCCAGCGACTTCCGGCTCCGTCTCCCCCTTGAATGCGGCCATCACGATTCTGACCCCTTTCTTTTTAGCAGCCTCCACAAAGGTCGCCGGAAAAATTCCCCGACCTGCGATGACTCCAACCGTTCGCTTTTCCGACACGGCCTGATTCAATCGCGACAGGCTCGCTCTGCAAACTGAAAACTCGCAACCCCGCTTGCATCAGGGCTCCACTCCACTATGGTTTAGGAAATACCAGTTTCATGCATTACCTGATTCAACCACTGCCCTTGGCAAATACCGACATGATCGTTGTTGGAGTCCTTCTGGCTGGAGGCCTGGTCGCCCTTATTCTGGCCCTGGTCCTCCTCAAGTTCTTTGCCACCTGGTTCCGAGCTCGGCTCGCCAACGCCACCGTCCCGTGGAGCAGCCTGATCGGAATGTTCTTCCGAAAGGTGCCCTACAGCATGATTACCGATAGCAGGATTACTGCGGTTAAAGCGGGTCTGCCGTTCACCAGCGACCAGCTTGAGGCTCACTTCCTCGCGGGTGGCGACGTCACCGCTTTGGTCAATGCCTGCATCGCAGCCGATAAGGCCGGGATCGACCTCAGCTTTGACCGGGCCTGTGCCATTGACCTCGCCACGAAGGACACTGGAAAGAACGTCGAACAGGCGGTAAACCGATCCATCAACCCGATGGTAATCGACTGCCCGAACCCAGGAGCCGGAGTAACCAAAATCTCCGCCGTGGCCAAGGATGGCATCGCCGTAAATGTCCGGGCTCGTGTGACAGTGCGCACCAACCTCGACCGCTTTGTGGGTGGCGCGACCGAAGAGACCATCGTGGCCCGGGTCGGCGAAGGCATCGTCACCTCAGTAGGTTCCGCTGCCTCGTATAAAGCCGTCCTCGAGAACCCCGATAATATCTCCAAACTGGTTCTCGAAAAAGGTGTAGACGCTTCCACCGCCTTCGAGATTCTCTCGATCGATATTGCCGACGTCGACGTTGCCGACAACGTTGGTGCCCGGCTCCAGGCCGAACAGGCCGAGGCAGACAAGCAGGTCGCCCAGGCTAAGGCCGAGATGCGTCGTGCCGCCGCTGTGGCTTCCGAACAGGAAATGGCTGCCCGAACCCAGGAGATGCGCGCCAACGTGGTCGCGGCAGAGGCGGAAGTTCCTCTTGCCATTTCAGAAGCATTCCGCTCTGGCAACCTTGGCATCATGGATTACGTCCGCTACCAGAACGTCGAAGCTGACACCCAGATGCGGGAGTCCATCGCCGATGATGGCACCACAAGTAACGAAGGACCGGTTTCCTAGAAAGCACCTTTCAATTCAGGGACCACTTCCCGAAATCGGGCTCTCACATCATGGACCAGCTTCTTGAAAACCCTCAGGCGATCTTCCTGCTGGTCTTCATGGCGATCGCCTTTCTCAAATTTATTGGGAAAAACCTCAAGGGTGAGAACGGCGAATCCGAACTGGAGAATCCCTCAGATCCCTACGACTACGAAGCCACTCGTGAGGAAATTCTGAACGAGCAGCGTATCAATGGCCCTCCGACAGTCCCGTCAGCAGAACAAGCACCCAGGAGCGCACCCCAACAGCTCAGCATTCTTGACTTCATCGTCCCGGTAGACACCCCGGCGCCTGACAAACAGACTCCTCCACCTCTCCCCTCTGCCAATCCCACGGCAGCCTCCACTCCCGATCCGGATCCTGTGCCGGCAATCAAGCCTGCTCCCAGACCTGTCCTCAGTCCTGCTGAGACCAAAGCCCTCGAGAGTTTGCAGAAGAGGCGAACCCTGGCCAGGCCAACGCAGCGCACCCTGAGACGCCGTCCTATCCGGGAGCAACTAGCAACCCCGAGCGCTGCCCGGGATGCCATCATCCTCGGGGAAATTCTTGGAACCCCCAGAGGGCAGCAACGCTTCTCCCAGCTCGGCCCGCTTGACAACCGTTAAAGCGCCCGGAAGACTCCCCGCCCAGTCCAAGCCGGCGTGGCGGAATTGGTAGACGCGGTAGACTCAAAATCTACTCATAGCAATATGGTGCTGGTTCGAGTCCGGTCGCCGGCAAAGAAAAAGGCCCCTAAATATAGGGGCCTTTTTTACTTCCTGAGCCAGGAAGTTATCTTAATGGATCATTTTTTATGGCTCGAA
>DFWB01000251.1 GCA_002380675.1 Akkermansiaceae bacterium UBA4145 | reverse complement strand
GGTGAGGGCAGGTGGTGGAAAGTATCGGGCGGGGCAATCGAGGGGGGCTCGCTGACGGAACACGTTCCACACAATACTTTTTGCGTCTCTAACAAGTCGTATGGCGACTTTGAGTTGAATTTGAATTTCAAGATTACACCAGTGAAGGGAGGTATTAATTCCGGTATTCAGATCCGGAGCAAGCGTATCGCCAACCATCACGAGATGATTGGCTATCAGGCTGATGCTGCGAAGAATTACTGGGGAAAGATTTACGATGAATCACGTCGCCGTAAGGTCATCTCCGAGCTCCTGAACCCTGAAGCTCTGGCCAAGGTTGTGAAGTCAGACGGGTGGAATCATTACCGCATTGTCTGTGAGGGGCCTCGCATCCGCATGTGGCTGAACAATGTAGCCTGTGCGGATTACGTTGAAAAGGACCCCAAGATCCCCCTCGAGGGCCATATTGGGCTGCAGGTCCATGGGGGAGGAACCCTTACGGTGCGCTTCAAGGATATTACCGTACAGGAGTTGTTTTCTTCGAAGAAGCGGTAGGCTGGAGGTGAGGAGGCCTGTCAGCTGATCTTCTCGTTCCTGAGCCGCCCTTGGGCTATAGGGCGCGTTCTCCAAGGTTATACTTGGACAGACAGGGACTGCTAGCGGTTCAGGATCAGGTAGCGATGGTACAGGTAGAGCTCACGAAGCGCAAAGTGAGTTCGGGACTTCAAGGACTTAAACCGGGATGTTCTTGTGCCGGAAGGTGAAGCCTCGAGTCCCAGCCTTCGTGCGATCAATACCCCGCGCTTGAGGTGCCACGGATCACTTACTACCAGTGCGCTCCGGAAGTTCTGTTTGGCCAGAATCTTCCCGGCCTCTTCAAGGTTCTGAATGGTTGTGGTGGAATGCCCCTCCATGAAGAGCGCGTGCTCAGGGATGTTCCGTTCGAGACAGTAGTCGCGGGCAACTTCGCCTTCTGAGTAGGAAGCTCCAGCGCCTTTTCCGCCAGTTAGGACAAGAGCACCAACACGACCTTCAAGGTAGAGCTTTATGGCATGGTTCAACCGCTCCTTGAAAACAGGAGAAGGTTTGTTGTGCCACGCAGCTCCTCCAAGGACGATCGCGCAGTCTGCGTTCTGGCCGTCATCCTGAAATCCATAACGGCTGATGGCAATGACCTGCCCGATGAGATAAAGAACCAGAAAGCCGGAAGTGAAAGCCGTCAGGCGCAGCAGGAATCGACGTGAGCCAATTTTTTTTCGAGCAGGTCGGCTGCTGGATTCGAGAGGTCTTCCCGGTTCTGGATCGGAGCCATTGGCCTGATCTTTTCCCTGAACAGCACTCATCTTGATGGGCTTATCTTAACTGAGGTTGAAGCGATGGCTAGAAATCAGTCAGCCTCTCCGAGTAATGGATCTCGAATTAGAATCCGGCATTCTGACTCCGCTGCAACGATCCAAGAGCGCCAATGGGTTTAGTTGTGGTGTAACGCTAATGGGCTTCCAGCCAGTTTTTTCCCGTTCCAGTATCGACTCTAACCGGAACACCGTGCGGAAGGGGTAGGGCGTTTTGCATGGCTTCGGTAATCTTGGGCGTCAAAATGTCCAGCTCCTCCTCGTGCAGATCGAAAACGAGTTCGTCGTGAACCTGCAAAAGCATCCGGCTCCGATATTCGCCACTTTCGAGAATGTCCTGAACGCGGATCATGGCTATTTTGATCATATCGGCTGCGCTACCCTGAATGGGGGTGTTGATGGCCGCTCTCTCTGCGTTACCGCGAACGGTGGCATTTGCGGAATTGATATCCCGAAGATAGCGCCTCCTTCCGGTGAGGGTTTCGACAAACCCGGAACTCTTGGCCTCTTCCACGGTCGCATCCATATAGTTCTTCACTCCGGGATACTGTTCGAAGTAGGTGTTAATAATCTCACCTGCATCGGCTCTGGGAATTCCGAGCCTCTGCCCGAGGCCAAAGGCGGAGATCCCGTAAATGATGCCGAAGTTGACCATTTTTGCGGCACTGCGCATCGCGGGCTCTACCTCCTCGAGGCTGACCCCATTCACCCGGGCGGCGGTCGCCGAGTGAATATCAACTTCCTGCTCGAAGGCCTCGATCATTCCCGTATCCCCGGACATGGCAGCCATGATGCGAAGCTCGACCTGTGAATAGTCCGCGGCAAAAAGAACGAAATGTCCTTTTCTAGGAACGAAGGCAGTTCGGATCTCTCGACCAAGATCCGACCGAATAGGAATGTTTTGGAGATTGGGATCGCTGGAGGCTAGTCGGCCGGTTGCTGCTACTAGCTGGTGGAATTGAGTATGCACCCGGCTATCTTTCTCTGCCACCCACTCAGGGAGACGGTCGACATATGTTGACTTCAGTTTGCTCGCCTGACGGTAGGATAGGATGTCCGCAACAAAGGGGTGGTTTACCGCCAGAGCAGTCAAGGTCTGCTCGTCAGTTCGGTATTGGCCGGTGGCTGTTTTACGTGGCTTTTCCACAAGCTTCATTTCGCCGAAGAGGATCTCTCCCAGCTGTTTTGGAGAA
>DFWB01000076.1 GCA_002380675.1 Akkermansiaceae bacterium UBA4145 | reverse complement strand
CCACCATCGCCGTCGCCGCCGCCACCACCGCCGCCACCGGAACCTGCGGGATTAGCCGCCGCCGCAAGGGCCGTCGTGAAAACGGATCCGAAATCGTCCAAGAGATCAGTTAAGCGGGAATCCTCAGTGCCCTCAAATTGAGAAGCCCACTGCTCCGCACAGTTCAGGGCCAGCGCATAGGGCAGAAATCTTTCGAAAAGATCGAGAGTGTGTTCCGGGCGCTCCGAGACTGGGGCCCGGGCTTCGCGATAACTCAGTCGGCGCTTAGGATCTTCTGCCGGGATCTCATTGGCGAGGTAAAGACGGAAACCCTCAAGCTGACCGAGCTTCTGGCGGCCGATGCGCGTAGGCGCCTTCAACAGGAAGAGGGCTCCCAAGTTGCCTGCATAGACGAAAGCGGAAAAGGCCAATGCTAGCGATAAATCGACCCTTCTTGGCCAGCCGCCTAGCTCCTCATCGTCTATGAACAACACGCAGCCGGACGCTATCAAGGCCACGAACAACATAGTAAACAGACTCGCATGGAGCGCTTGATGCCGTGGGACGAACTTGTGCTGCAATTGCATAACTCCTCCAAAAAAACCAATAATCCCTCCGGCCCACGGTTCGATCTCAAAAAGAATGATCAAGGTTACGCCGATCGAAAGCAGGATGCCCGGAAGGCTCCAGCCCCGGTTCAGGCGAAGATTCAGGGCCTTTTGCTGGGACAGGAGCGCCACCTCATGTGCCATCCGGGCTTCGCGGATTTGCTCATTGTTCTCCTCGGTTAATTTAAGATCCGTAGCATCTCCTAAGAGGTCCTCCAAAAGCCAGCTTTCGTCCGGGTTCAGAGCCGCCCTTTTTTCGTCGGTCTCGTGCTGTTTTGTTTCAGCATGGAGCACGTAACCCGATGCTCCGGGAATGGGGCTATCCCCGGCTGTCTTCTCAATGCGGATTGCGCCTTTCGCTGCGAGCCCGATGACTCCGGCACTGAAGCACGTGTTGTCGTAGCTGGCGAACCGTTCCATTCTTGCAAAATAGGCGGCAGCCCCGGCGGATAGCCCTTCTGGAGGTAAATTCCGGGGCACGATTCGTCCTTCCTTTGAGCCACGTCCAAGGAAGAGCCAGACTATGAAATAGGACAGAAAAGAAGCGAGGAGGATGAGGACCAGCAAGGGCCAGTGCTCCATGTTGGTAAGCCAGCGCGAAAGCCATTTTTCGCGTGGAGGAGCGTTCCGGCCTTCCCGCAATCGCGGCAGATCACCGTCTTTTTCCACCACGACCTTGCTGTCCCAGGAGGGGATCTGCTCGTCAGCCGCAGCAGGGACACTCGCTGCCACGAGATAGATACCAAATAGCAGAAAGGCTCTTCGCATGTCCGTAGCGCCTTCTGGGCGCCCTCTACTACTCGGGTTTTTTCTTGGAATCCTTCTTTCCGGCCTCCGCGAAGGGAACAAACTTCAGGACCTTACCGTTGATGCAGTAGCGCTGGTCGGTGGGCGTATCAAAGCCCTCTCCGCTGAACACGTGTCCGAGGTGGCCGTCACACACATTGCAGCGAACCTCAACCCGGACCGTTCCAAAAGAGGTATCGCGAAGGGTCTTGATGTTCTCGTGCTTGGAGGAATCAAAGAAGGCGGGCCATCCGCAGCGGGCATCGAATTTCTCCTTGGATGAGAACAGCTCCGCATCGCATCCGGCACAGTAATAGGTTCCAGCTCCCTGCTTTTTCCATTCGTCGTATGCCTTCCCCCATGCGCGCTCGGTGCCATGCTTCCGGAGAATTTCAAATTGCTCAGGAGTCAGGGATTTTTTCCACTCTTCTTCGGTTTTGATCACAGGCTTGGTGGGTTGGACGGGTTTACTGGCATTGGCCTCGGGCTTTGGGCCTTCATCTTGGGAGGCCTGCTCTTTGCTGTCGGCAGTGGCGTCACCGCAGGAAAGCTGGAGGAGGGCGACCCCGGCAATGAGGGTTGAAATGAAGAGCTGGGAGACGCGTTTCATATCCGGAATCCTAACTCGGAGGGTAGAGCCTGTCAAAACCATGCTGAGCCCTGATCGTAGCAGAGCTGAGGCCCTAGGTCATTCCCAGACCGACTGGGAAGATGAGCTGCACGAGCAGGGTAAGGAAAAGGTTGAAAATCAGGATGGCGAGTGAGGAAAAGACCATGGCGTCGGTGGTTCCTCGGCCCACTCCAACTGCTCCATTTCTCGCCCGCAGGCCCTGATGGCAGGAGACGATGACGATCAGCAGGCCGAAGACGAATCCTTTCATCATTGCGATAGCGATGTCGTTGCCGTCGGTGAAGCGTTCCACGTTGAAGTTCCAGTAGGCACCTGGAACCTTGAAGAGGTGCACGCCGACGACATAGGAGGCGACGATCCCAAAAGCGATTGACTGGGCGATAAGCAGCGGAATGGAAACGCACATCGCGAGCAGGCGAGGAGTAACGAGGAAATCGATCGGGTGAACTCCCATGGATCGGAGGGCATCAACTTGCTCGGTGACTTTCATGGTTCCAATTTCTGCCGCCATGGAGGAGCCAACCCTGCCCGCGAGCATGAGGCCGGTGATAGTGGGGCCCAGTTCCCGCATCATCCCGACGCTGACGATCACGCCTCCCATGGTCTCCATATCTACAAGGGCAAACTGGAAGAGAGCCTGAGTGGCGAGCACCGCTCCGGTGAAGGCCCCCGTAATCACCACCACGGCCTGAGACCGATATCCAATTTCGACGATCTGTTCGAAAAACTGGCGCCAGCGCTTTCGGCCCTGCAGGAGGGATTCGCAGATCTGTCCAACGAGACTGGCCAACTCTCCGAGGTAAAGGAAGAGCCTCAGGACGAGACGACCAAGCAGGCGGAAATAGACCACGCCAAGGTTTAGAACCTATTTTGGTATTTCGAAATGCCAAATTTGCTGCGAAGACTCTTTACCCCATTCTCATGGAAATCGCTGTTATCGTCTCGGCACTTGCCGGAGGGATGGTCATCTTCTGGTTGATTGCCCTCTACAACCGGCTGGTGAAGGCCCGCAATCAGCTGCGGGAGGGCTGGAGTGGGATCGAGGTACAGCTCAAAAGAAGGCATGACCTGATTCCTGCTCTCGTCGATTGCGTCAAGGGCTATCAGGCTCACGAGCAGGAACTGCTGGAGGAGGTCGTAAGGGATCGCAATGTGGCCCAAGCTGCCACCGAGGCCGGCGAAGTGGGGAGTGCGGAGAGAGCTCTGGGGAAAGACCTGGTTCGGATTGTGGCGTTGGTAGAGCAATACCCGGAACTGAAAGCGGATGAGGTTTTTCTTCGCCTGATGGAGGACCTGGTGGAAATCGAGGACCACCTCCAGTATGCCCGGCGGTATTATAATGGGTCGGTGCGTGATTTGAATAATGTCGTTGAGTCCTTCCCCGCGAATCTCGTGGCTGGTGGGTTTGGCTTTAAGGTGGCGAAGTTCTTTGAGGTGGATTCAATTCGCGAACGACTGCCTCTTGATCTTGCCGAGGTCTTGAAGCGGGTGTGAGATAGTCCCAGGGAGTAGCGATGTCCTATTTGTCCTTAAACCCCAGCTTATCAAATCTTTTCGCAGACCTGGCGGAGTGCCTCATGGGGGTTGCGGCTTCTTCTGCGTCCCCGGGTTTCGAGGTTCTCTGGGGGGAGGGCTCTTTCCTCCTCATGGGCGAAGTCGTTTTGATCGGCGCGGTGGGCTACTACTTTGTGGCGTGGTCACTGGTAGGGAGGGATCGGCACAAGGCGGACGGAGGCCCGAAACAGGAACCCCCGACTGGGTATTCCCCTGCCGCCCTGCGGTATCTCTGGAGTATCGAGGATTGCCCGGTCGGATATGACGATGGAGCGTTTACGGCATCCCTAGTAGGACTGGCGGGGAAGGGCGCCGTGACCATCGAGAAAAGCGGTAGCGCCTTCCTGCTTCATGACAATGGAATTGACGGGGTAAAGCTTCTGCCCGATGAGGAGATTGTCTACCATGCTCTTTTTCACGACCCAAGTTCGGGAGTCGACGCGCCGCGCGGGAGGCTCACTCTGGGGGAAAGCGGTCAAAAGCTCTATGGCCCCGTTTTCAGAGCTGCCATTAGGGGTTTGCAGGAGATGCTTTCCGGCCGATTCAAACGGGGGGAGGACTACCGGAAGAGGAATGGTTGGTGGGTTTTTGTCGGGGTTGTGAGTTCCCTCTTTGGAGCAGGGCTCGTTGGGATGGACCCCTCAATGCTTGAGGGCCGGATTGCCAGCAACGTGGCCGATTCGGTGGGAAACTCTGTGCTAGGACGGGGGGCGTTTGGGGTACCAATTGCTCTTTTCTTTGCGCTGGTAACCTTCCTCCTTCATGGAAGCGTTGTCATGTTGCGAAGGCGGGACATGGGCCCGGGGGTTGGTCTTGGTTTTATTGGGGTGGTCTTCGGGGCCGGGCTGCTATTGCTAATGCGAGAGCTCTACTCCGATGCAGGATCCCTGCGAGTTGCAGCGTGGATGCTGTTCGGCTACATCCTGAATGTTCGCAGTGCGAATCTCCTGAAACGGTACTCCCGGGAAGGGCGCATGGTGCAAGATTACATCGAAGGGCTCCAGACGTATATGAGCAGAGAGGCGACGCGGGCGTCTGATCAAGCCTATGGTCCGGTGATGAACGTGGAGCATCATGACCAACTTCTGCCCTACGCGGTTGCTCTTGGGCGTGCTGGGAGCTGGTCCCGGCAATTCGAGATCCAGCTGGTGAGCCGGAAGGAGGCAGGGGCTCCTTCTGTCGGGTTCGGGGGAGATCTTACGGGTCCGGAAATTGGAAAGACTCTGGCGGTGAATGGAGAGTTTCATAAGGCCCTGAAACTGTCGTGCTGACTGCGCTTCGGGAGCGCGGCTTGTAAATTGTTGAAGATTAGGGGGTAGGGTAGTGTAATAGAAGGTGATGTTTCGGTCGTGGAGCGCTCTTTTGATTTCGGTAATAGTCCTCCCGCATCTTCGTGCGGAGGATCGAATCCGGTCTTTTCACAGTGAGCTCGCGGTGCAGCGAAGCGGCGACCTCATGGTGACCGAGACGATCGAAGTCTGGGTGGAGGGAGGGGATAAAATCGAGAGGGGGATTCTCCGCGACATCCCCCTCCGGCGTGAGACTCCGTCCGGGCAGCGGGAAAAGGTCGACCTCAAGGTGCATTCGGTGAAGAGGGGAGGAAAGCGCGAGCACTACGTGAGGGAACCCTCTGAGGGATGGCTTCGTCTCAAGATTGGCAAAGAGGACAAGCTTCTCGGGAAGAAGGCGATTCATACCTACGAGATCACCTATATCGTCCGCGAACCGCTTTACCTCGAGAAGGAGCGGGAAGTCCTCTACTGGAACGTTAACGGTACGGAGTGGGATTTCCCCGCCGACAAGGTGAGTGCCACGATCCGACTGCCAGAGGGAATCGAGGGTAGTAAGATTTGGGGGTATACCGGAGAACTCGGAGAGCAGGGCGAAGACTATCGTGGGAAGCTGACGGCAGCCGGGGCCAGTATCGAGGC
>DFWB01000110.1 GCA_002380675.1 Akkermansiaceae bacterium UBA4145 | reverse complement strand
CGCGGCCTAGAGGATCATCAAGACCTGCTGTGCTCCAGCCTGATCGGCGGCCATAGCGCTCACCGATCCGTCCATAGCCCCCAGGGAACAAGTCTGAAAATCGCCAACAGGAGCCTGTGGGAACCGCCTGCAGACTGGGCGCGATTTCTTCTTTGCCCTGCACGCCCTCATCAGCGATTCTCTTGGAGTGGCCACCGCTCCTCCAGCACTCGACCTTCGGGAAGAGATTCTCCGTCTCAAGGCGGAGCGAAATGCGGTGATCCTTGCCCACAATTACCAGATCGGCGTGATTCAGGATATCGCTGATTTTGTGGGAGACTCTCTGGGTCTCGCCTATCACGCGCAGGAAACCGATGCCGACGTGATTGCCTTCTGTGGCGTTCACTTCATGGCAGAAACCGCAAAGATCCTGAATCCGACCAAGACCGTGATTCTCCCTGACAAAGACGCTGGATGCTCCCTAGAACAGAGCTGTCCTGCCCCGGCTCTCCAAAGCTTCTTGGAAGAACATGCCCAGCGGAACTATTATGTGATTGCCTACATCAACTGCTCAGCTGGCGTGAAGGCACTTTCGGACGTAATCTGCACTTCCGGAAATGCGATTCGCATCGTCGAGCAGGCCCCGAAGGATCGCCCAATTCTCTTCGTGCCTGATGCAAACCTCGGTGCATGGGTCATGGACAATTCCAACCGAAAAATGGACCTCTGGAAAGGCGCCTGCTACGTCCACGTGGAATTCACCCGGAACTCTATCCAGAGAATCAAGGACGAGCACCCCGGGGCATTGGTTGTTGCCCATCCCGAGTGCACCTCAGCCGTTCGTATGCTGGCAGACGAGGTCTGCTCTACCGAGAAGATGATTACCTACTGCCGGGAAGCTCCGGTAAAGGACCTCATCGTAGTAACCGAGGGAGGGATGTTGCACCGTCTCAGGAAAGAAGTTCCCGACAAAAATCTAATTGCGGGACCAACCGAAAACTGCGCCTGTGCGGATTGCAGATACATGAAGATGAACACTCTGGAGAAACTTCATGCATGCCTCGAGAGTCTCGATCCACAGGTCGAGATCCCAGAGGAGACTAGAAAGCTCGCGGAGGCATCCGTCATTCGCATGCTTGAGCAGTCAAGGTAGGTCTTTTTCCACTTTCCCAGTTTAGCCGTGCTGTTCGACCGAGGGCTACCGCCCTTTGACTCGACAGTTCACTACTTCAGGTTTAAGCTCCCCTTCTCCATCAAAGACCATGAAGCTCATTCAAAACGCAGCGATTCCTGCCGCCTTTCTTCTCTTCAGCGGAAGTCTTTTCGCTCAAGATACCCCCTCTCCAGCCAAGAGCACTGGGGCCGATAAATCTCCGCCTGCCCCCGCCGTTCCCGCAAAGGTTGCGGAGCCAGAAGTAACCATGGAGGCAGAAGAGATCCGAACAAAAACATCTTATGGCTTTGGGTATCGGAACGGTCGGACTTTCGTAAACCAGACCGGGCGTTACGGGCTCCAGCTAGACGACCTGGACCGGGAGCAATTCTTGAAAGGGCTTTTCGATGCGCTCGAGCTGAAGGAGTCCGAGATCGAACAGGAAAAAATCAATGAGGCCCTGAATCAGCTCAGCCTTGTGATCAAGGAGCGCGAAAAAAAGGTTGCCGCAGAAAACCTCACAGAAGGTGCGGCATTCCTGGCTGAGAATAAAAAGCGAGAGGGAATCATCACCACCGAAAGTGGCCTTCAATATGAAATCCTGAAGAAGGGGGAAGGTGAGGTTGCTCCCGCTCCTCCAAGTGGCCAGCGCCCAACTAAACAATATATGACCGTTTATAGGGGAACATTGCTTGATGGAACCGAGTTCGATTCGTCGCAGGGAAAAGCAACTGCGATGTCTCTGAACGTCATTCCCGGATTCAAAGAGGCCCTGACTCAGATGCCGGTAGGATCCAAGTGGAAGCTCTTCATTCCAGCTGACCTCGCCTACAAGGAAAGTCGACGCAGCGCAAAGCTCGGCCCCAACAGCACGCTGATATTCGAGCTTGAGCTTACGGAACTAAAGGATCTCCCCAAACCCCCTGCCCGCCCCCTGACACGTCCGACTCCTCAGGGAGGCCGCTCGGTCTCTCCTCCAACTCCCGGTCGCCCTGGCGCAAGAGCGGTGTCTCCTCCTGTGCGGGTTCCGGCGAAACCCGGAACCGGGAAGGCTCGTGCCGTATCTCCTCCGGTAAGAATCCCGATCCCTCCTGCCAAGCAACAGCCTGACCCGCCCACACCGGCACCCCCAAAACCCGGGGCAGGAGCACCAAAAACGAAATAAACTCGCTAGACCGACCCAAAGGGGGCCGCGAACTCATGGAGAAGGCGCTGGAGCCATCCTGTATGCTCGAGGAAAGAATCCGAGAGATTCCAATGCGGCATCTTCATTCATCGACCCGGTAAGCCCAAAATTATCGGGGGCACGATCCGTTGAACAATTTATTATTCCTTCTCATCTGTTCCATCCCGGAAATGCGAGGAGGTCTTATCAATGCTCGTAGCCTCCTACGGGCTGAGGTCTATTTACCACTCATTATTCTGCTCTCCGGGTTTATCCTCTCTGGGTGCAGTGGACATCCCCAACCATGTAAGAAGCCCTCCGGCAAGCAGGTCGCCCATTCAGCAGGTCCCCATCTCGCTGCTGAGTCCTATTCGTCTTTCGACCATTCTCATTTCCCGTTTCGAAAATGGCTCCCACTGGATGGCTCGGAACCATCCATAATCGTAATTGGGCTTCACGGCATATCCGGCGCTTCGCAGGACTTCCAAAATCTTGGCACACATCTCCAGGAGTCCATGCAAGGAGCTGCCGTCTACGCTCCTGAGCTCCGTGGACAGGGGAATGACCCCGTGACCTCCCGGCGTGGAGACATTCAATCCCGGGAAGACTGGATCAATGATTTACGAACCTTCACTCGACTCGTTCGACAGCAACATCCTCAGGCATGTATCATCTGGCATGGTGAAAGCATGGGTGCTCTCATAGCGCTGCATGGCCTCGCAAGTTTCCCAGATAAACGCTCCGGATGTAACGGTCTCATACTCTCATCGCCTATCGTGGGGACTCATCGCGAAGTCCCCAGCTGGAAAAGGAATATCCTGCGCCTTGCCTCCGGACTCTTTCCGCGGATAAAAATCTCGCTTGAAACTCTCGGGGGGAAAGATGAGGTCCTCGTTACCAATGACTCCGTTCATCAGGAGCAATCCGCTACCAATCCGTATCACGTTCCGGCCTTCACATTGCGGCTACTCAACACTCTTGGGGGTATGATTGAGTCGTCACCCCAATGCGCGAAAACAATAAGTCTGCCTGTCCTGATTCTACACGGTGGGCATGATATCTTCTCGCGACCCGACGCCGTCCAAGCATTCTCAGAGCAATTCTCACAGTCGAACGGTGTCAGGCGCAATTTTTATCCGGAGAGTTATCATCTCTTGTTATACGGTCATGAGCGGGACCGAATTCTCTCCGATATCAGCGAGTGGATCCTGTCCCTGAGCCTGCCCTGACGAGGACAAGATTACGATTGCATTAAGGAGATGAATGTGGACAGCTTTCAAAAGGTCGGAAGATGAGTAATTCATTGATCATCACACTCAGTATAGCCGGGATGGCCTTACTCATCTGTTCCTGCGCGACCTCGCCGGCTAACAAGGAAAAATTGGAATTTCCACTCGTTCAGACCGGAGAGAAAAAAGAGAACCCACCTGTCCAGCCCTCCCTCGCTCTCCCACAGGAAGATCCCTTTCGCTCTCCTGACGTTACCAGATCTCTCCCGGGATCATCACCCACCTTCCGCGCTCCACGGAGACCAGTGGCGCCCCGCCCCCCCGTAGTTGCTCCAATCACGCAGCCTGGACCTGGCTCCTCTCTACCGGATACGGAGGAGTGAACTGATGGGAGATAGCGTCAGCGACAGAAACGCTCGCTCGTAAAGCGAAGACCCCTCCCCGGCATCCTCTTCCCTGGAAAAACCGAAAACCTGCCAGATATGCCTGTGTAGTTTCCCAGGTTCCACGGACTACATCTGGGAAAAGACCACCGGTGGAATCCTTGACGACATTGAGAACCTCGGCGAATTAATCCCCTCTGAGATCTTGTAACCGCGATCCTCTCTCGGATCACCCATGCAGGCTCCCAAGAGGGAGGCTCCCCCGCCGACTTCGATTCCTCCAAGACGCTCTTCACCCGCTTGACGATCTCCCCCGAAGCGTCATACCATACCTCTTCTCCAGTGCTTTCCGCCGTAGCTGGACAAAAAGCAATTGCAGAACACATCAGGATTACCGACCACAATCTCATCTTAAAGTGTATTGATGCTGAACCAAACTAGGGGACCAATCTCTTTCTGACAACCCGAAGTGAATGGGCGAATGACTGAGAGCATAAAACCCCCAAGAAAATTCAGGCCGGAACCCTTCAGCTATCACGAAGTTGTGGAGCTGGAAATCGACTCCCTGTCCAACCTCGGCGCCGGTGTCGGAAGAATGCTGCTCTCGGGCTCGTTCAGCGAGGAAGGCGAAGGAAACTGGGTGATATTCGTCCCGTTTAGTCTCCCAGGCGAGCGAGTAAGAGCTCGAATCTGGAAAAACGAATCCAGCTGTTCCCACGCAGACCTTGTGGAAGTTATAAACCACAGCTCCAGTCGCCGGCAGCCACGTTGCTCCCTCTTCACCACCTGTGGAGGCTGTCAGTACCAACACCTGGATTATCAGGAACAACTGCGGTGGAAACAGCAGCAGGTAACTGAGCTCCTCGAGCGCATGGCCGGGATGAATCTCCCTGTCGAGAAGACGATCCCTTCTCCGCAGCCATGGAACTATCGATCTAAAATCACTCCCCATTTTCAGAAGCCACGCCCGGATCGAGACCTCAATATCGGATTCCTGGCAACAGGATCACGCAACCGAATTATCGACGTTCCTCAATGTGACATTGCCATGAAGGCTCTCAATGAGGCTCTCCCGGAAGAGCGAATGCGGATTCAGCAAACTGCCGCACAAGGCAAGTTTCGAAAGGGTGCCACCTTACTACTCCGAGCCACATCAGAAAGTGTCCACACGAACCCCAGAGAAGTTGTCGAAGAACAAGTGGGCGAGCTCCGGTTCCGCTTCCTCGCCGGTGATTTTTTTCAGAATAACCCCTTTATTCTTCCAGATTTTGTTAACTATGTCGCCGGGGAAGCCGCCACCTCCAATCGCTTCCTCGTCGACGCTTACTGTGGCTCCGGACTTTTCGCTCTCTCGCTGGCGCGACACTTTGAATCCGTCGCTGGAGTGGAAGTCTCCGAATCCTCAGCGGACTGGGCTCGACAGAATGCCCTCCAGAACAATCTTGAAAACGTCACGATTCTGGCGGCTTCCGCAGAACACATCTTTGAACAGGTGACCTTTCCTGCAGACCGAACCTCCGTTATCGTTGACCCTCCCCGGAAAGGATGCGGTGAAGATTTCCTCCAACAGCTCTTTTCCTTCAAGCCTCAGAGAGTTGTCTACGTGTCCTGTAATCCCGCCACCCAGATACGAGACCTTCAGATATTCGACGCCAACGGTTACTCGTTGCGCAAGGTCCAGCCCTTTGATCTCTTCCCCCAGACCAAACACCTCGAATGTGTCGCAACCCTCGAGCGAACCCCTTCCTGATCAGCGGGCGTTGGCAACCTTGAGAGCGTAGTGCTTCATCTCCTCTTCACTCTCCTCGATCTGCCTTGCGAGACACAACTGAGTGCGAGCTCGATCCAGGTTCTGCCCTTCCCGAGCTATGCGGAAGTACTCGTCTCCATTCAGGTGATCCGTAAGAAAGCGCATCCCAAGCTCAAGCGAAATCAGACGCCCTGAAAAGGCCATCTGCAACACCTCCTCCTCCGTCAAAACCTGTCCCGCCGAGGCAAGGTAACCCTCGACCAGGGACTCGAAAATTCTGACCCGTAGTTTAACCTTGGTGAGGTCGCGTTCATCCTCCGCAGCTGGGTTGGTTGCGGTCCTTACCAGATCCCCAAAGTCGTAGAGGCTAAGACCAGGCATCACCGTATCGAGATCGATCACGCACACTGCCTCGTCGGTCTCCTGATCAAAAAGGACATTATTAATCTTGGTATCATTGTGAGTGATGCGAAGGGGCAACAGACCTCTGTCCACAAGTTCCAATAAACGGTCGACGATACCTTCACTCCCCCGAACAAAGTCCAGCTCGCTCTGCACGCTTGCGACCCGGCCATGGCGATCCTCCTCAACTGCCCCCATCAGAGCATCAAAGCGCTTCCTCGTATTGTGAAAATCGGGGATGGTCTCGACTATCTCCCCGGGAGGCAAATCACTGACCAAGTTCTGAAAAGCACCAAAGGCCCGCCCTGCTTCATAGGCCTGCCGAGCGTTCTCCACAACATCATAGGTCTTACAGCCTTCTAAATAATTATAGCAGCGCCAGATACCTCCGCCTTCGCCACTCCCGTAAAATCGTCCGGTTTTATGTGGATACAAGCTGAGGGTCTGACCTCCTAGACCTCTCTTCTTCCTGAGAACCTTCCAGTTGATGTGAGAGGTCACGCACTCCACGTTGCGCATAACGGCCAGAGGATCCTTGAACACATTCTCGTTAATACGCTGGAGGATATAGCGACGCCGCTCTCCGCTCTCCAATTCGAAGGTCACAAGGAAAGTGGAGTTGATATGCCCACTGTTAACCTCCTCTCCGGCAACATACTGACCTTCGATGGCAAACTGGTCGGCAACACCTTCTACAAGAGCAGCTGCTTCAGACACGAGCGCCTGAGTATGAATATCGCTTTGCATGAGAGAGGTGGTGGAGGCTCAAGGACCTACATGATAAAGACGTCAACTCAACTCTTGAATCACTACGAAACAGTATTTTAATCACCTCCGATGGCCCTTACCCCGAATGCACCATTCCAACTGGAAGATCTGTCTGAGGATATGAACATTCTCAGCAAAGCACTGAGAGAGAGCCTCCATGGCATTCCGGATGCGCCCGCAGGCCGGAGTGAACGACGTATTCTCAACCTCGCCTGCGGCCGTGCCGACGAGACCGGGGTCCTTGCCGATATTTTCGGAGGAGAGCACCGCCTGGAAATTGTGGGAGCCGACATTCGGGATGCGGAGATTGAAGAAGCTCGTCTTCGCTGGAAAACTCCAACCCATAGCGATGTCCATACCCGATTCCACGTGGAGGATGGAAAACGCTTCCTCGATGCCATGTCCTCGAACGAGAGGTTCGACCTTACCTTCATGCGACATCAGAACTTCTGGAACAATCCAAAGCTCTGGGCCCGTATGTTCGAGGGTGGCCTGCGACAGCTGGGCGAGGATGGATTATTTGTGATTACCTCTTATTTTGACGTCGAACATGAATTGGCCTGTCGGAAGCTTGCGGCACTTGGAGCGGTAAAAGTTGCCGATCACCGCAATCTGGACTCCCGAGCACTTGCCGACGCTCCGGGGAAATCCGTCGACCGGCACATTGCGGTATTCCGAAAGCCTTTATCCGGGACTTCTGTTCAGCCGTGAATCTTTCCGCCTGATCCCCTGATCAATCCGTTTCATCCCTCCGGATACTTCTGCAAGCGACGAAGCCGGCAAAGCAGCAAGACCTACACAGCTACTTCACCGGCCTCTGCCAATTCGGTGCTTATCAAAGCACTGGAGAGCGCTCAGTTCTGGCCAACGATTCGTCGCATGGCCTGATCGTTTTCCTGTTCTGAAATGCGCCCCGCCCCCCTGCCGACCTGCTTAAGAAGGGCGATCAGGTAGGCGTTCAAAAAATATTCCTTGAGTAGTAGCTCACGGCTCTCTCCCCGGGCAGTGTCATCTTGAATCTTCATAGCGGTCAAATTGTTGAGGTGTTATTTATTCAACGAGTCAGTGACAATTATTATTCAATCATCATAGACCCTAACATCGTCACTGAAGAGAGCGCCTGCGGGAAGCACTCTTGTGTCTCAAAAAGGTTACCCTACCTCCTTTGCGTTATTGGCAGCCTCAGCGAAGGCCCTCCACCAAAGAGAACGCAACCAGCACGACCGTGATCTAGGAGGACTCAATGACACCCACTACGATCTTCATCCCGTCCTGCCTGAGAACGCGCACCTTGGATCCCTTTTTGATAAACGCCCCATCAGCGATTACATCCAGCTCCTCTCCTGTGAGCGCAACCTTGCCCGACGGCCGGAGGTCGGTAAGAGCCTCACCCGTAAGTCCCATCCGGTCCTCGGAACTTGCCGAGGAAGCCTGAGTCGCGATAGATGCCCCACCCGCGAGCTCCTGCTTACTGACGAAGACCCGGAAAAGGGGAGCACTCGGAAGGAACCTCATCAATAGAACCACAAGAAAGCTCCCTCCAAGAAGCCCTGTTCCCAGCGTGAACGCAGGCCCACGCAGCAGGTCCAACAGATTCCCGGAGAAATCCCCCACTTTCCAATCGTTCCAATCAATCTTATCCACCGTGCCGAGAAGAAGCGCACCAAGCAGGCAAAGAACCCCGGCTATGCCGGCCACCCCAGTACCGGGAATCAGGAAGATCTCTACCGCAATCAGGACGATCCCGAGTACAAACAACGCGACGAGCTCATAGTTGGCGAGATTTCCGGCCATGTAGTTGCCAAAGAAAAACGTGCCAAACGCCAGGAGGGAAATGGCTCCTCCAATTCCAAAGCCCGGCGCTTTCAGCTCAGCATAGGCCGCCGCCATGCCAACAAGGATCAGTAAAAACGACCATTTCGAGACCCACCAGGCAACATTTTCGAATGCAGTCGCTTCGGCCCGCACGATGGAGGTGCTATCAAGGCCCTCGAGCTCCGCGATTTCCTCAATACTGCTCGCAACTCCCTTTGCGAGAAGAGGCTTTCCTCCCCTCATGGAGGTGGCTTCACTTGCCGTGAGGGTGAGAAGCTCTCCCGCCCGGACAACCACTTCTCCAAAAACTCGGTCCCGATCCTCAGGGATCATCATCGCCCGGATGAGGTCTGGATCATGACCCCTCTTCTCGGCCACACTGCGGATCTGTGCCTCGAAAGAACTGTGAAGTTTTTTTCGCATCATTTCTCCAATTTCAGCCCCGCCTCCACTGACCAATCCAGCGGCCCCGATCGTACCCTCGGGGCTCATATAGATTCCGTTCGTGGCAACCGACATAAGCGCCCCAGCACTCAGAGCATTTTCATTCACAAATGCATAACTGGGAATCTTGAGACGGGTAATTTCTGACATGATTTCCTTTGTCTCAAAGGCATACCCACCCGGCGTATCCAGATCAAAGAGCACTGCCTTGGCCTTTTCATCTTCGGCGCGACGCAACATCCGGCGCCAGAATTTGAAACTCTGTTTGTTCATGAGGTCATCCTTACCCACCGTTAAAACCACTAATTTGCCTTCAAAACTCTCTTCCAGAATCTTTCCTGGAATCTCCGGCCCTTCCTGTTGGCGTTCCGGCTCCCCCGTTTCATTGACCGAGGCGTTCTCTCCCTCTTCAGGCACGCTCCTCATCACGGTCGGACGAGCCTCTGCCTGTGCCCTTACAAGCGCTACTCCCGACAACCCAACAGCTGAAAGCAGATCCCCAGGGGCCCCTACCACAGCGGTAGCAAGCAGGGGTTCCCCATCGACTTGAGATGCAGCCTCCTTCGCCGTCAAGGTCAGCACGGTTCCAGCCGGCACTAGCACCTCGCCAAAGCGCCGTTCGCGCTCGCCCGGCTTGAATAAGGCCTGTATAAGCTCCTGCGAATGCCCCTGACTGCTGACAACCCGGCGAATAGTAGCAAGTAAGCGGCTATGATGCTGCTCTAGGTCCCCGGCGCCTCCCTCCTCCTCGCTCGAGAAGAGCCCCGCACCTCCAATGATCGAATCGGGCGTCATAAAAATAGAAGTCGCCGCCAGCGCGAGAAGTGCGCCCTCTCCAAGGGCCTGCTTCTCGATCAAGGCATAGCTGGGCACCTTGAGACGGAGCAGCCTCTCCATCAACCGTTCCGTTTCCTCAAGATACCCCTCAGCCGCATTGATTCGAAGAATCACTGCTCTCGCCTTACCTCTCTCAACCTCGTCGAGCACTTTCCCCCACTGTTTAAATTTCCCGAGGTCCTTGAGACTTTCATCCCCTATCTCGATCTCCACTACGCTCCCGGCATAGGCCCCCTCACTTGCGACATTCGGGGAACTGGAGCCAGATGCCACAGAGCCGACCTCTAAATTCTCACTGCTCCTAGCGACGGCAACTGCGGCTAATACCACAAAAGCGGCAAGAATGATAGCTTTCATGGGTTCAATATAGACCTGATTTCGGTGCCCTTGGCGAGAAAATCACATCTCTTCACAATTCCTGCGATCTTGATGGTTTGGCAAGGTTCCGCGCGACGCTACAATTCTCTCACGATGCCACGCATCCCCGATGAAACCGTTCAACAAGTCCTCGGAGCGACGGACATTGTGGAGCTCATAGCATCGTATGGCCTCGACCTGAAGCGAGCAGGCGGAGATTTTAAGACCCACTGTCCCTTTCACAACGAAAAGACTCCCTCCTTTAATGTCAGTCCAGGAAGACAGTCGTATCGCTGCTTCGGTTGTGGCGAGGGAGGAAACGCAGTGGGATTTGTGATGGCCTATGAGAACCTTCCATTCCCAGAAGCCCTACGAAAGCTGGCCGCTCGCTCCAATATCACAATTGAAGAGGGTGAGTATGACCCTCAGGAAGATCGGAGGCGTCGGCGCCTGAGCCGCCTGAAGCTCCTTCACAACCAGGCGGCACGCTTCATGCATTCTCTGCTACTCGAGGATCCGGGCGCAGAGCATGCCCGCCAGTATCTCAAGTCCCGCGGGTATGACCGAGAGATGGCGGGCCGTTGGGCGATCGGATGGATGCCCAGAAATACAGATATCTTCTTGGACTGGGCGCGGGACGCAGGATTCACCGGGAAAGAATTATTACATTCGGGTATCACCAAGCTCAGAGAGGAGAACGACCCACGTTCCGGACTCTGGGTTCGTTTTGGGGACCGCCTGATGTTTCCCATACACAACGAACGTGACGATGTCATCGCCTTCAGCGGTCGGAAATTACGGGAAGAACAGGGAGGCGGAAAATACATCAACTCTCCCGAGACCCCCATCTTCAAAAAGTCCAACGTCTTCTTCGGCCTGCACAAAGCTATCCGACATATGAGGGACTATGCCGTACTGTGCGAGGGGCAGCTTGACGTGATCGCGTGCCATGAAGCTGGCGTCAAGAATGCAGTCGCCACCCAAGGAACGGCATGTACGAACGAGCATGCTCGTCTGCTGAAGCGTTACACCGGATCTGACAAGGTTGTAATCTGTTACGACTCCGACTTTGCCGGGCACGACGCCGCGGCCAAGGCGTTTCTAGAAATGGCGGCGCTGGGAATGGATGTCAGAGTTGCCACCATGCCTCCGGGAGAAGATCCCGACTCTCTCGTCAAATCGAGAGGCCCAGACGAGTTTCGAAGTATCCTCGAAAAATCTTCGGAATTTTTTGACTATCGCCTGCGATATCTCGGAGAGGAAAATAATCTCGATGATCCAGGCACCAAGGCACGCGTAGCACGAGACCTCTCCCCGATGCTTCATGCAGTCTCGGATAAAAACGCTCAGGAGGCATCGATCAATTTTGTAGCCACCCGTCTCGGTCTCAGTCCGGACGGCATTCGTCAGGCTGTTGTGGATTCCGCAAAGCGGCCAATCCGACGACGCGACCAGAAGGATGATCCGATCATCGTAGAATCAACGCCAGTCGACCGAGAGCTTGGAGTTCTCGCCGCTCTCGCCCTGCAGTCCCACGAAGTTCTGGACTTTCTATGTGACCAAACTGAACAGGTCCTTATCGGGGCAGAAGGCCGTGAAGGCGAGGCTCTGCTGCGAAACATTCTCAGCACTCGCCCCGATGTCCCAAATCCAGCGGCAGTAAACACCTTTCTCCAGAGTCTCTCTGCCGGGGATCGGGCCTGTTTACTCTCCTTACTCGAGGAGCCCACACCGGCAGCTCCTCTGACGGCTGCCACCGAGATTCTTGGCGTAGTCGCAGAGCAGGGCATTTTACAGGAGCTGGGCGCTCTGGCTGCACGATTGAAAAGCCCTGAGCTCGGCGATGACGATTCAAAGACAATCATGGAACGGATTACAGAACTCCAAAGAATCCGCTCCGAGGCCAAAAGTCCTTGACCTCCTGTAAAACCTCAAGAAGAGTCCCGCCTGCTTCTGGAGGATGCTCCTCCAGCTTGCTATAATGGGATTCCTGTATCTGGATCCCTGCTACTCCGAACAGGCTCATGGCGAAAAAGAAAGTCGCGTCTAAGAAATCCGCTAAAAAGGTAGCCAAGAAAGCCACCAA
>DFWB01000272.1 GCA_002380675.1 Akkermansiaceae bacterium UBA4145 | reverse complement strand
ATCCTCGAGCGGAGATGACTATTCGCGGCTCGAGTTCTGGCCAGCGGATTACGCTCTGAAAGGCTGTTTTGCTGAGGTCAGCAATGCTGGATCAGGCGGGTTGTATCTTCGGAATGCCGGCTTCGACCGTGAACCTTGCTCTGGAAGCCGTCTTGCCACCCGGCTTCAGGACATCATCGATAACCTTGAAATCAGCGGTATAGGTTTCCGGAGTAACATCGCACAGAACGTAACCACGTTCCCGGTTGAAGAATTTGGTGCACGGGTTGCGGGCAAGAAACTCGTTAAGTCCATCTGTTTTTGAAGAGCCGTTACCACCGCTCGAGAGAGACGTTGTGACAAATTCGGTAGCAACAATGTCCTCCTCTGGTTTGAAGTCATTGACGCGTAGTTCGTTCGCCCAATTTGAGTGAATATCACCGGTGAGGACCACCGGATTCTTTATTTTGAAATCGTGTAAATGCTTTAGAAGTAACTGGCGCTCATGTGCATATCCCGGCCACTGGTCCATGGAATACACAGCAGGGGAATTGGGTCTCGCTCGGTTCGCCAGAGCCATCATCACTTGTTGGGCGAGGATGTTCCAAGTTGTTCCAGAGGAGGAGAGGCTCTCAAAGAGCCACTTACGCTGGTCCAATCCAAGCAAGGTATTGCGTGGATCGAGGGCCGCCCTGTTAACAGGGCTCTTGCGATCATTGTTGGGCTGATCGGTTCGGTATTGGCGGGTATCGAGGACATAAAAGTCAGCGAGGGTGCCGAAGTGGGCTCTGCGGTAGAGCGTCATTTTGGGGCCTACGGGGAGAGATGACCGGCGCAGGGGCATCATTTCGTAGTAGGCTTGGTAGGCATTCGCTCGCCGGATGAGGAAATCCTCCGGCTTCACATGTTTTTCCTCGGAAATGGCATTGGCGCAGTTGTTGTCGAACTCGTGATCATCCCAGGTGACGAACCAAGGACAGGTTGCGTGCATCTTCTGGAGATCCTTGTCGCCGCGATACTGAGCGTAGCGAGAACGGTACTGATCGAGAGTCTCGATTTCGGGGCCATGATGCTTCCGTACGCGGCCATTCACTCCTGAATACTCGTAGATATAATCACCGAGATGAAAAACGAGATCCGGGTCATCGGCGGCCATTTGCTGGTAGGCGGTAAAGAGGCCCTGTTCATAATTCTGGCAGGAAGTGACTGCGAAACGGAGTTTCTCTGGAGAATCGCCGGGAGCCGGAAGAGTGCGGGTGCGCCCGATTGGGGAGGTGGCCCCTCCCGACTGGAAACGGTAGAAATACCAGCGATCGGATTTCAGTCCCGCGGGTTCAACATGAACCGAATGACCGAGTGCGGGCGTGGCGTTAATCTTGCCACTTTGGATGATCGTTTTGAAGGCGCTGTCTGCGGCAAGTTCCCAGTGGACTGCCACCGGTGTACTCGGCATGCCTCCCCCGGGCTCCAAAGGTTTGGGGGCGAGCCGAGTCCAAAGAACAACGCTCTGATGATCGGGATCACCAGAGGCCACGCCGCAGGTGAAGGGGTCACTGGTAAAGCTGTGCCGTGTGGCAGCAGAAGCGCATTGACCTGATAATGGCACAGAGGCGAGGGATGCGGCGTAGGCTAGAAAAAGGCGACGGGAAAACTCACCCTCATGTTGGAAGGCGCTTCTTAGCTTGTCTAATTTCATGGACGTATATCCGTCGAAGCAGCCGTAGCGGAGACTGAATGCCTGGGCTCTCTTCGAGGAGTTTGATGGGTTAGAAAGAAATCCCCCGAATCGAGGCGGCCTGTCAACGGGCGCACATCAACCGGTAGTGGATTTGCACGCTCCAGTCCTAGTGGGCTGTATGAGCTTGGACAAGACTTTGCTGCTGTCCTTTCCCGGCGATCGATGGCACTCTCGAAGCCGTGCAAAAAAGACTTCTCCCTTTGATTGTCGTTGGATTTGTAGGCCTCGGGATCGGGCTGCTGTTTCCACTCCTGAATACTCACGCAGTGGATAGATCTGTTCATTCCGTCCTTCCGGAAAAGCCTGCCCTGTGGAAGGGACACCAGGGGGTCGAGGGGGCCAGAAAGTTCCGAAGGGCTCACCCCGGCAGAGACACCCTGCAGGTACCTCATCTGGAGGTGGATCGGTTGCGAAAAGAGCACGTACCTGAAAAAGGGAAGCCTCTTCGCTTTGCTGAGAGGTGGCCAGTCGATGTGACGCCCAGCAGTCACGGGCGCTGGGAAGATAGTGGCACGAAGAGTCGCTGGACCGTTCGGATCGAAGCGCCGGGGGCACAGAATCTCAACCTGGCATTTTCCCAATTTCGTCTACCGGCGAGCGCCCAATTAGAGCTCCGAGTGAACGGGGAATTAATGGTCAGGCCGTTCACAGCAGAGGATAACGAAAACCACGGAGAGCTTTGGACTCCATTGGTAGCGGGGGACGAACTGGAACTCGTCCTCGATGTCGCGGATGATGAACGTGAGCAGGTGGATCTTCGCTTGAGCGGGATACACAGGGGCTTCCGCTCCTTCAGCTTTGCGGCAGGCAGGGAGAAATTGGAGGGTTCTGCTCCGGCTGGAGACTGCCATATCGACGTGGTCTGTTCCGCAGAGGAGTCCGGGGCTGGTGGTTTGATTGATCAGTTCCGGGATCAGATCAAGGCGGCCGGGGTCTATATTCTCAGTGGGACATATTTTTGTTCGGGAGCTGCGGTTAACAATGCCCGCAATGACAAAAGGCCTCTTTTTCTGACCGCAGATCATTGCGGAATTACGTTGTCTAATGCTGCAAGCATGTTGGTTTATTGGAATCACGAGAATAGCTCCTGTCGAACTCGAGGGACTTCTGCCAATGCGAGCGCTGGGAACGGGCCGGTCAATAATTTCAATAGCGGAGCGAGATTGCGCGCAGCGTTTGAGGCTTCCGATATGGCCCTCGTCGAGCTCGATGATCCGATCAGTGAGGATCACGGAGTGTTCCTTGCAGGCTGGTCCCGCGTTGGTGTTCCTGAGCTGGCGGTGGGTGTCCACTTTCCCAAAGGATCTGAGAAGCGGATCAGTTTTGACTTTGATGAGCCGCGCTCGACGAATTATTTGAGCTCAGAAGAAGATAATGGAGCCACTCACTGGAGGATTGTTGGATGGGAGCTCGGTTCAACTGAGGGCGGTTCCTCCGGGTCGCCGATGTTTGATCAGAATGGGCGGATCGTGGGGCAGCTTCATGGAGGATATGCCGCCTGCGGTAATGATCGGTCAGATTGGTATGGTAAGTTGTCGCGTAGCTGGGAGGGAGGGGGGGCGCCAGGTTCAAGGCTGCGTGATTGGTTGGATCCCGATGGGAGTGGAGTATCTGAACTCGACGGTATTTTCCTGAGGGATCCTGATGGCAAGGATCCGGTGGACCCCCCTTCGCCTCCTGTGATTGGGTCTTCACCTCAAGATGCCATTTCGCTCGGATCGGTAGCGGCAGGGCAATATAGCTTTGATACGAGGAACTCTGTCGTGGCCGATACGGAGTTGGGGCTTTACGACTCATCTGGTATCCGATTGGGGTCCAACGACGATAGCGTGCTGGGTCGAGGGAGCCTTTTGACTGGGGAGCTAACTCCTGGAACCTATTTTCTCGCAGCTGGTTCCTATGATACGGTGTTCAGTCAGAGCGATTTTGGTGTGGTCGCCCCCCCAGGAATCAGTGATTCAATCACGCTCAATGTAGGGGGCGGGGCATTTAATCCAGATGCTGATATTTTAGCTACGGCGACGGGAGCAGTGTCCTCGGGAGCGATCTGGTTCTTTATTGAAGTCACTGAAGCAGTCCCTGAACTCGCGGGAGAAACTCCTGAACGGGCAATTCCCTTAGGAACAGTTTCAGGAGGATTACTCAGCATTGATACTTCGGGATCGTCGATAGGAGATACCGAGCTGGGTGCCTTTAATAGTTCCGGTGAGCTACTGGGCTCTAATGATGACAGCGTCCTTGACCTGCAAAGTGTTCTCTCTGGAGAGCTTTCCGCAGGCACCTACTTTATTGCTGCGGGAGCATGGAATGCCAGCTTTGGGAACAATTTTGAGGCCGCAGCACCAGCGAACCAGCCATCGGTTACCGTCAATGTCCGTCGGGGCAATTTTGACCCTGCGACCGAGGT
>DFWB01000090.1 GCA_002380675.1 Akkermansiaceae bacterium UBA4145 | reverse complement strand
ATGAATTCACAGGATGACCAGTGGATCGCGGATATCGCTACCTATGTGCGGAATAGCTTTGGGAACAAGGCAGCTCCAATTACAAAGGATTTTGTGGCGGCTATTCGGGAGGAGAACAAGGGTCGCACCACACCATTTACGCTTCCAGAACTGGAAGCGCTCGATCCGCCTATGCTGGTCAATCGAGGGGACTGGACCCTTACGGCAAGCAACGGAGCTGATGGCTGCAAAAATGCAATCGATAGTGACGGGAGCAGTCGATGGACCTCGGGTAGGACTCAGAGGGGTGGAGAGTGGTTCCAGATAGAGCTGCCAGAGTTGTCCAAGGTAAGCGAGATCATCCTGGATTCGGCGCCTTCAACCGACGATTACCCGAGAGAGTATGAGGTTGTGGTAATGGCGAACAATGAATGGAGCAAGGTTCTGGCCAAGGGAAGAGGCGACGGTCCTGTGACCGTGATCGGTCTTCCACTCGTAAATACCAAGATTATCCGGATCACTCAGAAGGGCCGTGCGAACGGCAAGCACTGGTCGATTCACGATCTCCAGATCAAGGGGAAGAAGCTGTAAATCTGGAAGACTGAAAATTCTAAAGGCCATCCCTGTGGGGATGGCCTCTTGGTGCAAGGGGTGGAAATCCAAATGATGAGGACCTACCGTTTCGGATAATCCTGATTTTCGTCGAGGTCGGCATCAGTGATCTGATCGGAGGGAACCCCTTCAGCGGGAACCTCTGCCTTCGCGCACCAGGTAATCGCATTCAGGACGATCCGACGGAAGTCGTCGTGACCCCAGTTGCGGTGGAAATGTCCTCCTGTGAATCCAAAACCTCGACCGCCGTCGGGACGTTCGTAGGCCCATGCCAGATGTTGTATTTCCCCGCGCTCGAGGGCGGCCTTCACATGTTGATTTCCAGAGTGAAACCCATTTCTCCTTTTCATTGTACTGGCAGGGGGATGGGCAGAGAGAATAGGGGTCACCCCTTTCATGTCCTCCTGAAAGCGCATGTGAAAATACCATTCATCACGGATCTTGAATGGCTTCACCCCACGGGTGATGGGGTGCTCTGGGAGCTCCTTGAAATCCGCATCCCAATGAGGGTTAACTGACCAGTTTCCCTCGAAGTAGCCCCCGATCCAGTCGAGAAACTTGTCACCCGATTTGCCCTTCGGCACCTCAACCCCATAATGGAGGCAGACGAGGCCGCAACCGTCCTTGAGCTTCACATCGAGGCCCTCCAGGTGCTGGTTTGCCATATGGCGGCCCCCGCCATCGCAATAGAAAATGATACAGTCGGCATCCTCTAGTTCGGTGGCATTGGCGGGCCATCCTTTGGCGAGATGGACCTCCGCCTCAAGGTTGTCTCCCATATGCTTGTTCAGTTGATTGGCGAGCAGCAGGCATCCCGCCTTGTGCTCATGCTGGTCGTAACCATGGCTGCGGTGGCCAGCCATGAAGACTACCTTTTTTTTGCTATTGGGATCGGAGGATGCCTTCGCACCCTTGTCTCCGAGCAGGGCCGGACCGGTGAAGGCCAGCAGGAGAATGGCTAAAAGTGCAGTAGTTGCAGTTTTCATGGTTAATCGCCATCACACCCTATCGGGAAGCAGATTGCAACCTGTCCGTGAATTCCGGGGGAATAACCTGACACGTCCCTGTCGGTGTTATCGGAACAGGGGCCTCGATCCGTGGGCACCGCCCTTTCAAGGTCCCTATTTAACCCTCATGACTCCCTTCATGATCCGCCAATGTCCGGGAAACGTACAGACGAAGTCATATTGCCCCGGTTGGGTCGGAGATATGAATTCTAGGGCTTCGGTCTCTCCGGGAAAAACAAGCCCGGTTGCGGCTATGACCTCGGGAATGTCCGGGACGTAGCCCAGCTTCACTGCTGTTGGATGGTCTGCCAGCATCTGATCCGCTGCAGTTCCTATTTTCTCGAGAGAGCCCGGCTTACCGATGACGATATTATGGGGCATGGAATCGGTATTTTCAAAAATCAGTCTGATTCGTTTTCCGGGAGGGGCGTCGAAGACTTTCCTGTCGAAAAGCATTTGCTCTCTTACGGATTTAAGTACTACCGTGATGGTCTCGGTTCCCTTTTCCGGTTCCTGGCTTTGCTTGTCCCCTTCCTGAGCCTCAATGCTCTTCTTGAGCACTTGTGCAAACTGGTCGCCCTTTTGTGCCCGCTCATCGAGGTGCCTGATGAGGGCCATCTTGGCAGTTCCAGAAGCATTCTTGCCGAAGTATGAAGCGATGGAAATGACCGTGCCCCCCAATCCTGACTCACTGGTTTCCTGCAGATAGATATCGTCGTACCAGGCCGTGCCCGTTTGCCCGCCATAACCGCCGTAGAGAGCATGAATAATAATTTCCGTTGCGCTCCCGGAGTCAAAATCGACTGAATATTCCGTCCACTCCGTTGTTCCGCGGGCGGCCTTGGTCCGGTGTCCGACACCATGGACGTTGAACATGGATCCACTTCCTTTCACGTTTTCAGTCCTGATCCATCCCCCAAGACGGTAGCGGGTATTACGCTTCACCTTGATCGTGGCAGCCCATCCTGAATCTGAGCTCTGGTCGCTGGTGACCTTGAGGCACATGCTCCCTTTGCGACCTTCCTTGACGGCTGAGAAGGCTGCATTCCGGGATCCACCGTGAAAACGAGGTTCCCAGCCATCGGGCTGATCGCCCTGCATTGTTTCGATGTCTCCGTTATGCAGGACATCTCTAGGGCCCTTGGTTTCCTTAGGCCTAATAGTATCGAGGGCGCTTTTTACAAAGGATCCACCGTGTCGGCGAGCGGCCACCTGGAAGGCATCATGGAGAACAGGGTCGTTCATGATAACAGCCGGATCTGCGCTGATGAGTCCCACGAGAGCGCTACCAATGGAATCCGAGTTTCCGACGCTTGCAAAGGCAAGGAGAAGATCCAGAAGGACTCTTGGTTCCCTGATGGTGATTTTTCCATTAGAGATGAACATCTTGGCCAGGGTGTCATCGAGGGGAGCGTTGCGGAGCGCGGCCCTCTTCAGGCCCGCATTTTTCGAGGAGAGGGCCGCCTTAATCGTCTCGAGGTCGAGGGATCCATTGCCGGCCTTGGCGTAGAACTCGTGGATATTGCTCACGCTTTCGACACTCTTTCCCTCTTCGACCGCTGCCCGCTGAGCCTCCATTCGCCAGAACATGTTACTACTCGCGAAATCAGCCTTGTAGGGATCATTGGAAGAGCCCTTGGGATAGACCCTGTAAATTCGTCCGTGCTGCTTATCCCGGTGGGGAGTGACATAGGCGTTGCCCTTTCCCCGTTTGGCGTCCAACCCGGAGGACCCCTTATTAGGGGTCGGGTTGTGCTGGATCACGACATTGTACCAGTCACAGATCCAGAGCGCTCCATCTGGACCAACTTCGGCACAAACTGGTCCGGACCAAGCATCAGCAGAATTATAAATGTTATTGGGTTGCTGTTGTAATTCAAAGCCAGCGCCCTTCGTTTGGCGGGCCCACTGCCCAACGAGTTTTCCTGTCGGTGCACAGATGAAGGCCATTTTGTTCCAGTAGCTTTCGGGAAACCGGCGGGAGGTGTAGAAGGCGTGTCCCGCAGCGGCGGTATAGCGGTGGTGCGCATCAACCTGGCGGATATCCGTGGAACTCGGAAAGAAGAGAGGGTTGTCATCTGCTCGCGGAGTACGTGGTTGACTGAGCCCAGCCTGTTCGTAGTGCCGCCGGGGAAAGGTGAGATAAAAGCTTGGGTTTGCGTTCGCGGTCGAGCCGTGAATGTCAAATTCCTCCGAGAAGCCCAGACCCCATGTGTTGTTGGTAGTGTTCTGCAGAAATTCCATCGCACTCGCATCCGGCTTGAATCGAAAGACCCCGGTGCCGAACCCATGAGTTTCTCCACCTACCTCTCCTCCGAATCCCGAATACCCCGTCGTGGCCCAGATCCAGTTGTCCACCCCGTAGCGGAAGTTGGAGGTTCCGGCGTGGGTGTCACCTGTGCGGATACCGGTGAAGAGGACTTTTCGCAGATCAGCCACGTCATCTCCGTCGGTGTCCTTGAGGAAAAGAACATCTGAACCATTCGTACAGATGACTCCACCGTTCGCGAAGACCATGGTGGTGGGAATCGAGAGCTTGTCGGCAAACACGGTGAACTTATCAGCCCGTCCATCCCCGTCGGTATCCTCACAGATCTTGATTCGATCATTTCCGATGTTTCCTGCCTGCAAGTTGTTCGGGTAATCGATGGTTTCCACAACGAAGGCCCGACCCTTGTTATCCCATGCGATATAAATCGGGTTAACGATGTCAGGTTCGGATGCAAACAGAGACAATTCAAATCCCGGAGGGACCTGAGCAAGCTTGATGGATTCCTCCGGGGAGAAGGGCTTGGGAACCTTGGTAACCAGCTTGCGCTTGATATAGCCAGGCAGCTGGACGTCGATCATTTCAAACTCTGGTAGTTTGAGAGCGGCAAGCTTGCCACGGGCTTCGTCACCCACCGCCCAGTAAACTGCACGCTTGAGAAGGTCGTGAAAGTTGGGCTGGTCCCAGACACGGTGGTCGTGTCCGGAA